>NZ_JBSGBN010000012.1:0-113145 GCF_053601275.1 Streptomyces sp. NPDC004752
CCGAGACGCTTCGCAGCCTTGGACATGCGCAGCAACTCCATGCACGCAAATATACATGCACAACACTAGGGATACTTAATGAAGTTGATGAGCCTCCACCGGCCGCCCCCGCCGCCCCGATCGAGAACAGGTCCCGGCGGCCGGACAGAACAGCGGGAAGACAACCGGGCAGGGCGCCGGTCAGTGGCTGGGCCACGACCACCGGAACCCGAGTACCGGAACCCGAGTATCAGCATCGATGTCAGTGCCTGCGTGCACCATGGGGGACATGAGTGTGCGCATCGACATCGCGGGGCTGCGGCCGGAGCGGGTCGTCGTCGTGCCCTCACCCCTGGCCGAGCTGGGCATGGCGCTGCACGCGCTGTCGGAGCCCGGGCACCACCCGGGCCTGCGCGGCTGGGTGGCCGATGTGACCGCCCGGCTGGACGCGCACCTCGCCGACCGGATGTGCGAGGCGGACTTCCTGTGGCGGACGACGTTCTCGGACCTGTTCATGCCGTTCGCGGGCCTTTCCGGCGCGGTCCCGGGCGCCACCCTCGCCGAGGACCTGGACCTGCTGGACAAGCTCGCGGACGAGGACTTCGTGGACGCGGCCCTGGACTTCACCTGCACGCCCACCTACGACACCCGGGCCCCGGACATCCTGTCGAACGCCGTCGTGCGCCGCCGTGCGCTGGAGGCCGCCGCCTCGCGCGGACCGCAACAGGTGAGTTTCGCCCAGCGGCTGCTGGACGACCCACCGGGCGTACGGGCCTGGCTGCGGCGCTTCCTGGAGGACTGCGACGACGCCTTCTTCGCCGAGACCTGGGACCGGCTGCGCCACCAACTGAGGGCGGACGCCCGGCACAAGGGCGAGTTGCTGCGGCACAAGGGGCTGGCCGAGGCGCTGACCGCTGTCTCCCCGGCCGTGACGCTGGACGAGTCCGCCGCGCTGATCACCGTGGACAAGCTCACCGAGGGCCGCACGGCCAGCGCGGGCGGTCTGCTCCTGATACCGACGAACCTGGGCCGGCCGCATCTGAGCGTGCTGCACCGCTACGGCTGGCAGCCCGCGCTGCACTACCCGGTCGCCTCCCCCGAGCCGGCCTCGCCCCCGTCGGTGGAGCAGCTCACGCTGCGGATGACCGCGCTGTCCCACCCGGTCCGCATGCGGATATGCCGCCATCTGGCGCGCAGCGCGTACACCACGAGCGAGCTGGCCCAGGTGCACGGCCTGACCGCGCCCGAGGTGTCCCGGCACCTCGGCGTGCTGAAGAAGGCGGGCCTGGTCACCACCCGCCGCCGTGGCCGCTATGTGCTGCACCAGTTGGACGTGACGGTCGTCGCCCGGCTGGGCGGCGACCTCCTGGAGGGGCTGCTGCGCTAGCTATGGGGAACTGCCGCGGCGGCTGGTCGGGGCGTGCGCGGGCGGTCAGTCGAGGCGGATGTGCCGCAGGCCGACGCCGGCCTGTCTGATCCGGGTGCGCAGCGCGCCGTCGGTGTTGGGCCGCAGCGTCAGCCCGGCCAGCACCGCGATCCGGTCCGCCGTCTTGGGCACCGTGGAGTGGTCGGTCCACAGATGTTCGGCGAACTCCGGCTCGCGCAGCCGCTCCAGGCAGTGGTCGAGCTGCTGGACGGCCCAGCTCTCCCGGCGCGGAACCGCCTTCTTGCCGCTGGCGAGCTTCACCAGCTGCCCGAGGCCCCGCTCACGCAGCCGCTTCAGCACTGTCTCGCGCTCGGCGAGGAGCGTGAAGTGCTGTACGTCATGGCCGAGTTCGCGCAGCCGGCCGACGGTCTCGGCGAAGTGGCCGGAGTCGGTGACCGTCATGGGCGCGATCACCACGCCGTCCTGCTTGGCCAGGGCGAGATCGAGCACCTCGACGACACCCTGCCGCCAGGCGGCCAAGTCCTGGAAGTCTCCGCGCAGTTCGGGCGGGAGCATGCGACGCAGCCCGAAGCCGGGGTGCTCGGGGTCGCAGATCACACTGCCGGTCAGGCGGCGCTGGATCTCGTGCGCGGTCTGTGTCTTGCCGCCCCCGAAGGGGCCGTTGATCCACAGGAGCATGCGCAGACCCTATCGATGGCCCCAAGACCCTATCGATGGCCCTAGGGTCAGCCGTGTCCGCCGGCCCGGACCAGACCCGTCTCGTACGCGAGGACCACCACCTGCACCCGGTCCCGCAGCCCCAGCTTGGTCAGGATGCGGCCGACGTGGGTCTTCACCGTCGCCTCGGACAGCACCAGCCGGGCCGCGATCTCGCCGTTCGACAGGCCCTGGGCGACCAGCACCATGACCTCGCGCTCGCGGTCCGTGAGCCGGTCCAGCTCCTTGTGCTGCGGTTCCCGGCCGGCGGCGGGCAGCATCGGCGCGAAGCGGTCGAGGAGGCGTCGGGTGGTGGAGGGGGCGACGACGGCGTCGCCGCTGTGCACGGAGCGGATGGCGGCCAGCAGTTCCGCGGGCGGCACGTCCTTCAGCATGAAGCCGGAGGCGCCCGCCTTCAGCCCGGAGAAGGCGTACTCGTCGAGGTCGAAGGTGGTCAGGATCAGCACCTTCGGCGGGTCGGGCTCGGAGCAGATGCGGCGGGTGGCCTCCACGCCGTCCAGCTTCGGCATGCGGACGTCCATCAGGACGACGTCGACGGCGGTGGAGCGCAGCACCTGGAGGGCCTCGACGCCGTCGCCCGCCTCCGCGACGACCTCCATGTCCGGCTGGGCGGCAAGCACCATCCGGAAACCGGTGCGCAGCAGCACCTGGTCGTCGACGAGCATCACGCGGATCGCCATCGGGTCCTCTTCTTCCGTTTCCGTCTCTTCGGTCTACGGCTCTGCGGTTCTACAGCTCTACGGTCTACAGCTCTTCGGCTGTACGGCTCTTGGGTCTTCTGTGGAGACGGTGGGGGCGTGGCGGGTGTCAACGGGGCGTGCGGTGGCGTCAATGCGCTGGTTTGAGCGGGAGCAGGGCGCTGATACGGAATCCTCCGCCCGGGCGGGGCCCCGCGTCGAGGGTGCCGCCGACCATGCCGACCCGCTCGCGCATGCCGATCAGACCGTGGCCCCCGCCGTCGGCGCCGCCCTCCTCGTACAGCTCGTGCGGGGCGCCCTTGCCGTCGTCCTCGACGAGCAGGCCGAGCCCGTCGTCGAAGTAGACCAGGCGCACGCTGGCGCCCGCGTTCGGCCCACCGTGCTTGCGGGTGTTGGTCAGGGCCTCCTGCACGATCCGGTACGCGGTCAGCTCGACGCCGCTGGGCAGCGGGCGCGGGGTGCCCTCGACCTTGAAGTCGACGGGCAGCCCGGAGGTGCGGCACTGCTCGATCAGCTCGTCGATCTGCTCCACATCGGGCTGCGGGACGTACTCGCCGACCTCCTTGTGCTCGCCGGTACGCAGCACGCCGAGCAGGCGGCGCATCTCGGCGAGCGCCTGACGGCCGGTGGAGGAGATCGTCTCCAGGGCCTTCTTCGCCTGGTCGGGCGCGGCGTCGAGGACGTAGGCGGCGCCGTCGGCCTGCACCACCATCACCGACACGTTGTGCGCGACGACGTCGTGCAGCTCGCGCGCGATCCGGGCGCGCTCGGCGGCGACCGCGACCTTGGCCTGCGCCTCCCGCTCCTTCTCCAGGCGGGCGGCCCGCTCCTCCAGTTGGGCGAAGTAGGCGCGGCGCGTGCGCATGGAGTCGCCGAGCACCCACGCGAGGGCGAACGGCACCGTCTGGAAGACCGCCATCGCGATCTGCCCCGCGAAGCTCGCCTCCTCGACCGGCCAACGGATCTGCGCCAGGGTCGCCGCGCACAGGCCGGTGATCAGCGCGAACCAGGAGGCCCAGCGCGCGCCGATCGCGGCGACCGTGTAGATGATCACCAGCATGGCGAAGTCGGCGACGGTCGTCTCGACGTCCAGGGCGAGCTGGGCCACTCCGGTCGCGGCGGCCGTGAGCAGCATCGGCTCCGGCAGCCGGCGGCGCAGCGCGATGACGACACACAGCACGGCGGACAGGGCCAGCCCCGAGGCGACCGATCCGTGGTGGCCCGGCGCCCCGTCGATGCTGGTGACGCTCACGCAGGAGAGCCCGAACAGGACGACGGCCCAGAGGGTGTCGACCCACGTCGGGTGTCTGCGGAGGAAGTCGTAGAGGCGCTGCACGTAACCCAGAGTAGGGAAGGGTGATGTGCGCAGGGGTCAGCCGGTGGGCCGATCCGCGCCTGACGCACATACTCCGCAAGGTGGAGACCGTGATCATCTGTGCGCCTAGTCTGGTGCGGTGACGGACGGGACAACGCGCGGGACCATGGGCGGATCCGCAGGTGGAACGGGCGGGTCCACAGGCGGTACGGACAGGTCCGCAGGCGGTACGCGCGGCGCGGAGCGGGACGCCGCGCCGGGCGGGTGGCGCGGCTGGCGTGCGGCCACCGAGGCGGCGCTCTACGGCCCCGGCGGCTTCTACCGGCGCCCCGAGGGACCCGCCGGGCACTTCCGTACATCCGTGCACGTCTCACCGCTGTTCGCGGCGGCCGTGGCCGGGCTGCTGTGCCGGGTCGACGAGGCGCTGGGGCGGCCCGGGACGCTGGACTTCGTGGACATGGCCGCCGGGCGGGGCGAACTGGTCACCGGCGTGCTCGCCGCGCTGCCCGCCGAGGTGGCCGCACGCGCCCGCGGGTACGCCGTGGAGGTCGCCGCCCGCCCCGAGGGGCTCGACGAGCGGATCACCTGGCTGAGCGAGCCGCCCGCGGGGATCACCGGGCTGCTGTTCGCCAACGAGTGGCTGGACAACGTGCCGCTGGAGGTCGCCGAGGTGGACCACGCGGGCGTGGCCCGGCTGCTGCTCGTACGGGAGGACGGCACCGAGCGGCTCGGGGAGCCGGTGGCGGTGGCGGAGGCGGCCTGGCTCGCGCGCTGGTGGCCGCTGCCGCCCGAGGAGGGGCTGCGCGCCGAGATCGGGCTGCCGAGGGACACCGCGTGGGCGTCCGCCGTGGCGTGCGTCGAGCGGGGGCTCGCGGTCGCCGTGGACTACGCGCACACCGCGCGGGCGCGGCCCCCGTTCGGGACGCTGACCGGGTTCCGGGAGGGGCGCGAGACGGCGCCCGTGCCGGACGGATCGTGCGACATCACGGCGCACGTCGCCCTGGACGCGTGCGCGGCGCTGGGAGCGCGCCCGGCGCTGGGAGCCGCCGGGGCGCACCGTGCGGCGGACGCGCTCCCGGCCGCGCGTCTGCTCGCACAACGCGATGCGCTGCGCGCCCTGGGCCTCGTCGGCGCACGTCCCCCGCTCGCGCTCGCCTCCACGGACCCCCCGGCATATCTGCGCGCCCTCGCGAGCGCCGGCGAGGCCGCGGAACTCACCGCGGTCGGCGGTCTCGGCGACTTCGGCTGGCTGCTCCAGCCGGTCGGCATCCCCCATCCGCTCGGCCCGGACCCCGCCCGCGCGTGAGACGCCCCGGGCCGCTCGCCGGCTTCCGTCCGGCCGGAGAGCCGGCTGTCGGCTACTTGTCGATGTCCCCGACGACGAAGAACAACGACCCCAGGATCGCCACCATGTCCGCGACCAACGTGCCCGGGAGCAGCTCGGTGAGCGCCTGGATGTTGTTGTACGAGGCCGAGCGCAGCTTGAGCCGGTACGGGGTCTTCTCGCCCTTGCTGACCAGGTAGTAGCCGTTGATGCCGAGCGGGTTCTCGGTCCACGCGTACGTGTGCCCCTCGGGCGCCTTCAGGACCTTCGGCAACCGCTGGTTGATCGGGCCGGGCGGCAGCTCCGCCAGCCGGTCGAGACAGGCGTCGGCCAGCGCCAGGGCGTTGTGCGTCTGCTCCAGGAGGCACTCGAAGCGGGCGAGGCAGTCGCCCTCCCGCCGGGTCACCACCCGCAGGGTGTCCCGCAGTTCCCCGTACGCCAGGTACGGCTCGTCGCGCCGCAGGTCGAAGTCGACGCCGGCCGCCCGCGCGATGGGCCCGCTCACGCCGTAGGCGTGCACGGTCTGCGGCGCGAGCGTCCCCACGCCCCGGGTGCGCCCGCGGAAGATCTCGTTGCCGAGGACCAGGTCGTCGAAGACGTCCATGCGCGAGCGCACCGCGGCGACGGCGGCACGCGCGCGTGCCGTCCATCCGGCCGGCAGGTCCTCCTTGAGGCCGCCGACCCGGTTGAACATGTAGTGCATGCGCCCGCCGGAGACCTCCTCCATGACGTTCTGCAGCACCTCCCGCTCCCGGAAGGCGTAGAAGACCGGGGTGATGCCGCCCAGTTCCAGCGGATAGGAGCCCAGGAACATCAGGTGGTTCAGCACCCGGTTCAGCTCGGCGAGCAGCGTGCGCGTCCACACCGCGCGCGTGGGGACCTCCATGCCGAGCATCCGCTCCACGGCGAGCACCACGCCCAGCTCGTTGGAGAAGGCCGACAGCCAGTCGTGGCGGTTGGCGAGCATGATGATCTGGCGGTAGTCGCGCGCCTCGAAGAGCTTCTCCGCTCCCCGGTGCATATAGCCGATCACGGGTTCCGCGTGCACGATGCGCTCGCCGTCCAGCACGAGCCGCAGCCGCAGCACGCCGTGCGTGGAAGGGTGCTGAGGGCCGATGTTGAGCACCATGTCGGTGCTCTCCGCCGCGCCGCCGATCCCGACCGTGGTCTCCGTCGTAGGAGTCATGCATCCAGTCTCCCCTACGTAGGCTGGCCGTATGGAGACGGGGAGCCCGCGCGAGGCGGGAGCGGCGGGGAGCGCCACGGGAACGGGGACAGCGGGGACGGCAGGAACCCCCACGGGGACAGCGGGGACCGCCACGGGGACGGCAGGGACGACGGGCACCGATCCGGTGTGGACCGGGCTGCCGCCGGGGCTGCTGCGGATGCGCCGACTGCTGCTGTCGGTGTGGCTGGGACTGGTCGCCCTGGCCGCGGGTCTGCTGCCCGGCCTGCTCGCCGGGCCGCCCTGGGCCGCGTTCGCGCTGCCGCCGCTCGCCCTGCTGGCCTGGGGCTGGGTGCTGCTGGGCCGCAACTGGCGCTCCTGGCGGTACGCCGAGCGCGCCGACGACCTGCTGATCAGCCGCGGCGTCCTGTGGCGCGAGGAGACCGTCGTGCCGTACGGGCGCATGCAGCTCGTCGAGGTGACCTCCGGGCCCGTGGAGCGGCACTTCGGGCTGGCCAGCGTCCAGCTGCACACCGCCGCCGCGGCCACCGACGCCACCATCCCTGGCCTCGACCCGGCCGAGGCGGAACGGCTGCGCGACCGGCTCACCGAGCTCGGCGAGGCCCGATCGGCCGGCCTGTGACCGCGCCGGGCGTCGAGGACGGCGTACGGACGGAGCGGCCCGTGACCGAGCGGCGGCTGCATCCCGTGACGCCGTTCCGGCGGGCGTGGGCGCCGGTCGCCGTGCTCGCCGGATGGGCGGTGCACGACCCGAACCAGGCGCAGGAGCAGCTGACCAAGCTGACCACGGCGTGGCTGCTGACCGGGCTCGCCGTGCTGGTCCCGGCAGCCGCCCTCTACGGTTTCCTGTCCTGGTGGTTCACCCGTTTCTCGGTGACCGACAGCGAACTGCGCATACGTACCGGCCTGTTGTTCCGGCGCACGGCGCACATCCGGCTGGAGCGGATCCAGGCCGTCGACGTCACGCGTCCGCTCCTCGCGCGCGTGGCGGGCGTCGCCAAGCTGCGGATCGATGTCGTCGGGGCCGACAAGAAGGACGAACTCGCCTTCCTCGGTGAGGACGAGGCGCGCGCCCTGCGCGCGGAGCTGCTCGCGCGTGCCGCCGGTTTCGCGCCCGAGACGGCGCACGAGGTCGGCGAGGCCCCGGCGCGCGAACTGATGCGGCTGCCCGCGCGGGATCTCGCGGTCTCCCTGGTGCTGACGGGCGCCACCTGGGGCTCCCTGGTGGCCGCGCTCGTCGTGCCGCCCGTGCTGTGGCTGGCCACCCACAGCGTGTGGACGGTCCTCGCCACCGGGCTGCCGCTGCTCGGTGCGGCGGGCGCGAGTAGTGTGGGCCGGTTCGTCGCCGAGTACGACTGGACGGTGGCCGAGTCCCCGGACGGGCTGCGGATCGACCACGGGCTGCTCGACCGCGCGCACGAGACGGTGCCGCCGGGGCGGGTGCAGACCGTGCGGATCGTGGAGCCGATGCTGTGGCGCCGCCGCGGCTGGGTGCGGGTGGAACTGGATGTCGCCGGGTCGTCCAACTCCGTGCTGGTGCCGGTCGCTCCGCGCGCGACCGCCGAGTCCGTCATCGCGCGCGTGCTGCCCGGCGTGGCCGTGCCGCGGTCGGTGGGGCGCCCGCCGCGGCGTGCCGGGCGGTGCCTGCCGGTGTGGTGGCGCGGGCATGGCATCGCGGTCACCGACACGGTGTTCGCCGCCCGGCACGGACTGCTGCGCCGGAGCCTGTCGCTGGTGCCGCACGCCAAGGTCCAGAGCGTACGGGTCACACAGGGCCCCTGGGAGCGCCTGTGGCGCCTCGCGAACGTCCATGTGGACACCGGGGCCGACAAGACCGTCACGGCCCGTCTGCGGGACGCCGGGGAGGCGGCGGAGCTGCTGCGCGCCCAGGCCGAGCGGTCACGGACGGGCCGCAGGGACGCCCCACCGGACCGGTGGATGACCTGAACACGCCCTCCCGGACCGGTGGTTGCCCCGAACGCACCCGGCGGACCGGTGGATGACCTGAACGCGCCGACTGACCGGTGGATGACCTGTAAACGCGCGCGACGGACGGTGCTCGTCTGTCGGCCCGAGCGCGCCCGACGGGCTCAGGAGGCCGCGCTGCGCAGCCCCGGCAGGTCGATCTGTTCCGTCTCGTCGTGCGCCGTCAGGTCGATGACCTCGCCGGCGTTGTGCACCTTCTCGTCGGCGGGCTTGAACCCGCCCTCGGACTCGGCCTTGTGGAGCGCGAGCGCCTCCTGACCGACCACGTCGGCCAGGTCCTCGTTCTGCACGGCGTCCAAGGGGGCCGACGGCGCGCCCTTCTGGGTGCCGAAGAAGTCGAACCCGCCCTCGACCGACGGACGCGCGGGCGTGGCCGGTACGACGGCCACCGCGGTCGGCACGGCGAAGTGCCCCGAGGGCTGGCCGGCCGCGACCGGCACCGGGGAGTCGGAGGCGGCCGCGTGCTCGTGCCCGGCGACCGCCTCGGACTGCCCCAGCGCCTCGTCCTCCGGAACGGACTCCGCGGCGGGCTCCCCTGCCTGCTCCGCGCCGCCGTTCGGCCGCGCCCCGGCGGCGACGGCCTCGTTCGTCACACCGTCCGCGCGCCGCCGCCCTTTGGGAGCGGCTTCCGAGGTCGGCCGCGGGGCCGGTGCGAAGGCGGACGCGGACTCCGGGGCGGCGTCGACAGCAGAACCAGGCGTGGACTCGGGGCCTGTCGTGGCAGCGGACTCGGGACCGGCCTCGACGACGACGTCGGTGACAGTCTCGGCAACGGCCTCGGCGACGGACTCCGGGCCGGACCCGGCAACGGCCTCGGCGACGGATTCCGCCGCGGGTGCCGCCTCGCCACCGTCGGCCAAGCGGGACAGCGCCGCCCGGGCCCGTAGGAACAGCGCGGCCCCCTCGGCGGAGAACACCCGGGGAGCCGTCGGCGTCCCTGTGCCCGCCGCGCCCTTCTCGTCCCCCGCCGTCGCCTCGGACGCCCCGCGAGCCGCGCGCTCGTCGGCCGCCTTGCCGCCGTCGGCCCGCCCGGCCCCGGACGCGACATCCGCCCGTACGCCATCCGCCCGTGCGGCCTCCGGCCGCGCCACGGCCGGCGCGGGCGGCAGCGCACGCGAGGGCACGGCCTCCACCTCCAGCAGCCGACGGCCCTCCAGCGCGGTGGCACGCTCGGTCTCCGCCGTGGCATAGCGCCGCAGCAGCGCGGCGTGCTCATTGCGCAGCCCCGCCAGTTCGGCCCGCTTGGCGCGCAGCCGCTGCTCCAGCCTGACGCGCAGTTCGCGCGACTCCTCCAGGTCGGTCTCCAGTTCCGCGACCCGCTCCTCGTGGCGCCACTCCTCACCGGCACGCACGCGCGTGAGGTCGGCGACCTGTTTGCCCGCATGTGCGTCCCAGCGGCGCATCACGGCCGCGCCCACGAACGCGGTCGCCGCGGCGACCGAAGCGAGCAGACGGAGCACCATCGGTTCGGAGGACACCCAGGGACCCAGCGCGCAGACGAGGGAGACGCCGGCGATCGCCGAGGGCGGCAACAGCCTGTGCAAAGGCGGGGAATGGCGGTGACGTCCACGTGGCATGGCCAGAAACTTACCGCGCGTAGGAGAATCGTGGTTGCCCGGCCCGTAAAAACACAGCCATACCGAAGCCTTCCCGTCACCATCGGGAACGGCAACGGCGAACTGCGCTCCGCCGAATTCATCAAGATCGTTTTCAGTGGTCGGTCAATCGCCTGCTCAACCACTGCAACGTGGCCGGGATCTCGCGCCGCCAGGTGTTGAAGTTGTGCCCGCCGCTGTCGAGGATGATCGAGGAGATCCGGGTCAGGTTCGTGGCCTCCACACGCTTGATGAATTCCAGCGTGGCCTTGTAGTCACGCTCGCCGATCTTGCTGCTGCTGACGAGCAGTGAGGTGTCCGGCGCGGCCTCGTGATCGAGGAACCAGCGCAGATCGGCGCGATTGCGCAGGGCCTTGTCGCCATGGAAGAGATCGCCGGTCGTGGGATCGACCGGCGCCTTGTAGTACGGGGACAGGCCCGCGCCCGCCGCGTACACATCGGGATGGTGCATCGCGAGCTTCAAGGCGCAGTAACCGCCGGTGGAATCGCCGACGATCCCCCAACTGCCCGGCTTTCCGCCCACCCGGTAGTGGGCGAGCACGGCATCGGGCAGATCGCGGGCGAAGAACGTCTCGGTGCGCGGGCCACCCGGCACGTCCACGCATTCCGTGTCGCGCGGCGGCGCCACCGTCGGCCGCAGCATCACCAGGATCATCGGCTGCATGCGCCCGGCCTCGGCGAGTTGCCGCGCGGTACGCGGGTAGCGCAGCTTGTCCACCAGGGAGCGCGCCGTGCCGGGGTACCCGGTGAGGACGACGGCCGCCGGGAACGTACGCGTGCGGTAGCGCGGCTGGAAGTACTCGGGCGGCAGATACACGTACGCAGGGGTGGCGATACGGGTCCTACGCCCCACGATGTCGACCCGCTGCACCTCCCCTGCGGCCTGCGGCAGCGATCCGCTCGCCCCTGGCACCCGCCCGGCGCCGACCACCTGGAGCGGGCCGTCGGCGCCGTGCCCGGTGTGGTCGACGACGACACCCTGGTCGGTCTCCTGGCCGAACAGGTCCGCCCAGCCCGCGTAGAAGCCGAATGCCTGGTTGGCGGCGATGCCCAGGGAGGCGAACAGCGCCACCTGGGTGGCCAGGAGAAGGGTGATCCGGCCGCTGACGGCCCGCCAGGTCGTGCGGGCCAGCCGCGGCCAGACCCACACCGTGCCGGCGAACAGCAGCAGGGCGAACCCGACCGCCAGTGCCAGCACCTTGTCGCTAGTGAGACCCATGGGCTGTTTCCTGCCTGCGCTTTCCGCCCATGGGCCGCCGACGCGTTCGCGAGGGCTTGCCCTGGGCTTTCCGTGGCCTTTGAACCGGCTTTTCACTGGGGAGTGAACCTCTCCCCCCGGGACACCGTCCTAGAGGGCGCAATGTCGCCGGATGCCCGAATCGGCACCGGATCCAAGGTCTCTCGCAGAACTATGGGATGCGATGTCTGTCAGGATAGATGGGGAAATGTCGGGCAAGGTTCCGAGTCGAGCAAGCGTGGCGCGCCGCATACTCCGCGGCCCGCGGCCCGAGGCCGTCCCCGCCCTGATCGGCCGGGCGTGTGCCGTCGTGGGCCTTGTGGACATCGCCGCGGGCGTCTTCCCACGCTTTCGGCACAGCCGTATGCACGCGCTCGCCGAGGTACTGCCCGGCGCGCTCGGCCCGTTCGCCGCCGCGCTCTCGCTCAGCACCGGCGTGCTGTTGCTGCTGCTCGCGCACGGCCTCCGACGGCGCAAACGTCGGGCCTGGCGGGCCGCGGTCGCCCTGCTGCCGGCCGGCGCGGTCGCCCAGTTCGTGTACCGGCACTCCGTCATCGGGGCGCTCATCTCGCTGGCGCTGCTCCTGCCGCTGCTGCGCCACCGCGGCGAGTTCGCGGCGCTGCCCGATCCGCGCAGCCGGTGGCGCGCGCTCGCCAACTTCGTCCTCATGGGCGCCGGTTCCCTCGCGCTCGGGCTGGTCATCGTCAGCGTCCACCCGAAGCGGACGATCGGCGACCCGAGCGTGGCCGACCGGCTGACGCACGTCCTGTACGGCCTGTTCGGCTTCGAGGGGCCGGTGAACTACCAGGGCAGCACCTCCTGGACGGTCGCCTTCTCGCTCGGCGCTCTCGGCCTGCTCACCGCGATCACCACCATCTACCTCGCGTTCCGCCCGGAACACCCGGCCGCGCGGCTGACCGAGGAGGACGAGGCCCAACTGCGCGCCCTCCTGGCCAAGCACGGCGGGCGCGACTCGCTCGGCCACTTCGCGCTGCGCCGCGACAAAGCGGTCGTGTTCTCGCCCAGCGGCAAGGCGGCCGTGACCTACCGCGTCGTCTCCGGCGTGATGCTCGCCAGCGGCGACCCGATCGGCGACGTCGAGGCATGGCCGGGCGCCATCGAACGCTTCATGGACGAGGCCAGGGCCCACTCCTGGACCCCCGCCGTGATGGGCTGCTCGGAGACCGGCGGCGAGGTGTGGACCCGGGAGACGGGCCTGGACGCGCTCGAACTCGGCGACGAGGCGGTGGTGGACGTCGCGGATTTCTCGCTCGCCGGACGCGCGATGCGCAACGTCCGGCAAATGGTCAAGCGCATCGAACGAGCCGGTTACGAAACCCGGGTACGGCGCATCCGTGACCTCGGCGAAGGCGAACTCGAACGTGTCCGGCGGGCCGCGGAGGACTGGCGCGGCACCGACACCGAGCGCGGTTTCTCCATGGCGCTCGGCCGCATCGGCGACCCGGCCGACGGCGACTGTCTGATCGCCACCGCCCACCGGGTCGACGGGGCGGCGGACGGCGCACCGGGCAGGGCCGCGGCGGGCGACGGCCGGGCCGAGGACCAGGGCCCGTACGGCGATCTGAAGGCCATCCTGCACTTCGTGCCCTGGGGCGCCGACGGCGCGTCCCTGGACCTGATGCGCCGCGACCGCACGGCCGACCCGGGCATGAACGAACTGCTGATCGTCGCCGCGCTCCAGGCGGCGCCGAAGTTCGGCATCACGCGGATCTCGCTCAACTTCGCGATGTTCCGCTCGGCCCTCGCCCGCGGCGAGAAGATCGGTGCGGGCCCGGTGCTGCGCGCCTGGCGCGGGTTGCTGGTCTTCCTCTCCCGCTGGTTCCAGATCGAGTCGCTGTACAAGTTCAACGCCAAGTTCCAGCCCCGCTGGGAGCCGCGGTTCGTCGTCTACCGCGCCTCCGGCGACCTGCCCCGCATCGGCTTCGCCGCCATGCAGGCGGAGGGCTTCGTCAGCCTCGGCCTGCCGCTGCCCCGCTTCCTGCGGCGTCGCTCGGCCGCCGCCGCCCGCCCGTGCGCCCACGGCCTCGCCGAGCACGACGTACGGGCCGCCTGACCCGCACCGGCCCGAGCCCGGCCCCCCGCCCTCCGACCGCACGGGCTCCGCTCGGGCACCGTTCGGGCCGCGGCCGTCGGGCCCGGCCGTGCCCGCTCGGGCCGCCCGCCCGGGCCGTCCCGCCCGGGGCCTACGCTGAAGGTATGAGCAACCAGAGCGGGCGCGGCCGAGTGGCAGGGCTTCCGGCATGGGACCGGTGCGCGGTCATGGGCGTCGTGAACGTGACCCCCGACTCCTTCTCCGACGGCGGCCGCTACTTCGACACGACCGTCGCCGTCAAACACGGCCTCGACCTGGTCACTGAGGGAGCCGACCTGATCGACGTCGGCGGCGAGTCCACCCGCCCGGGCGCCACCCGCGTCGACGAGGCCGAGGAACTCAGGCGCGTCATTCCGGTCGTGCGCGGCCTCGTCGCCGAGGGCGTCACCGTCTCCGTCGACACCATGCGCGCCTCGGTCGCCGAACAGTCCCTCGCGGCCGGTGCCACCCTCGTCAACGACGTCAGCGGCGGCCTCGCCGATCCCGCGATGATCCCGGTGGTGGCCGCGGCGGGCGCCCCCTTCGTCGTCATGCACTGGCGCGGCTTCCTGGAGGGCGGCAACGTCCCCGGCAGGTACGACGATGTCGTCACCGAAGTCGTCGACGAGCTGCACGCACGCGTGGAGGCCCTCGTGGCGGGCGGCATCGCCGCCGACCGCATCGTCGTCGACCCCGGTCTCGGCTTCTCCAAGGAGGCCGAGCACGATCTCGCCCTCCTCGCCCACCTCGACCGCCTGCACACCCTGGGCCACCCACTGCTCGTCGCCGCCTCCCGCAAACGGTTCCTCGGCCGGGTCCTGGCCGCCCCGGACGGGGCGCCGCCGCCCGCCCGGGAGCGCGACGCCGCCACGGCCGCCGTCTCCGCGCTCGCCGCGCAGGCCGGCGCCTGGGCCGTACGCGTCCACGAGGTGCGCGCCACGGCGGACTCCGTCCGCGTGGTGCGCGCCGTGCAGGGAGCGCGCACGGCGAAGAATCCGGCGGGCAGCGCGCCGGGCGCGGACGACGCGCACGGCGCCGGGGACGCCCGGTGAGCGCCGCCCACACGGACGTCGAACAGGTCGAACAGGCCAACACCGCCTTCTACGAGGCGCTGGAACAGGGCGACTTCGAAACGCTGTCCTCGCTCTGGCTCACCCCGTCCGACCTGGGCGTCGACGAGGAGTACCACGACCCGGCCGACACCGGCGTGATCTCCTGTGTGCACCCGGGCTGGCCGGTACTCACCGGCCGCGGCGAGGTGCTCAGGTCGTATGCGCTGATCATGGCGAACACCGACTACATCCAGTTCTTCCTCACCGATGTGCATGTCTCCGTCACCGGCGACACCGCCCTGGTCACGTGCACCGAGAACATCCTCAGCGGCGGTCCCGCCCCCGAGGCCGGCGCGGAGCTGGGCCCTCTGGTCGGCCAACTCGTCGTCGCCACGAATGTGTTCCGGCGCACATCCGACGGCTGGAAGCTCTGGTCGCACCACGCCTCCCCGGTTCTGGCCGAAACCGAGGACAACGGCGAGAACCGAGAGAACGGCCAGAACGGCGTGAATGGCGAGAATGGCCAGAACGGCGAGAACGGCGAGAACACGGACGACGACTCACCGGCCTGAGTGGGTAGGCGCCTTGGCAGGGACCGAGAAGTGGCCGGAATCACGAACCGGCGGGTAGGTCGGGCTACCGGCCCATGAGCCGCCGGGTTCCCCAAGGGAAACACGTGATGAAACCTCCCGGTCCCCGGCCGGTCCGACACCCCCGCGGCCCGGTGCTGTCAGTGCCCGCAGGTAGATTCGGGTGAGGCCGGGGTGCCGCCCGCACTCGGTACGGACCGGCCGTCGCCGACGATTGCAGGAGTGATTCGCGTGGATCGTGTCGCGTTGCGCGGCCTGAAGGCCCGCGGGCACCACGGGGTGTTCCGCAAGGAACGCGAGGAGGGCCAGACCTTCGTCGTCGACCTCGTCCTCGGCCTGGACACCCGGCCGGCCGCCGCCGACGACGACCTGGCGAAGACCGTGCACTACGGCATCGTGGCCGAGGAGGTCGTGGCCGTGATCGAGGGCGAGCCGGTGAATCTCATCGAGACGCTCGCCGAGCGCATCGCGGAGACCTGCCTGAAGCACGAAGGGGTCGAGGAGATCGAGGTCTGCGTCCACAAACCGGACGCGCCGATCACGGTTGCCTTCGACGACGTGACCGTCACCATCACCCGGAGCCGAGTATGACCGCATCCTTCACGCACGGTCCGAGCGACCCGACCGTACAGCCGGTGCCCGCCTCCGTCGTCGAGCAGGTCGACGCCGCCGACACCACCCTGCAGAACCCCAAACGCGCCGTGATCTCCCTCGGCTCCAACCTCGGGAACCGGCTGGAGACCCTCCAGGGCGCCGTCGATGCCCTGGAGGACACCCCGGGCGTCCGCATCAAGGCGGTCTCCCCGGTGTACGAGACGCAGCCGTGGGGCGTCGAGCCCGGCAGCCAGCCCTCGTACTTCAACGCGGTGGTGGTGCTGAAGACCACCCTCCCGCCGTCCTCCCTGCTGGAGCGGGCGCACGCCGTCGAGGAGGCGTTCCACCGGGTGCGGGACGAGCACTGGGGCCCGCGCACCCTGGACGTGGACATCGTGGCGTACGCCGACATCGTCTCCGACGACCCGCAGCTCACCCTGCCCCACCCACGCGCGCACGAACGCGCCTTCGTGCTGGCGCCCTGGCACGATCTGGACCCCGACGCCCGGCTCCCCGGCCGCGGCGCCGTCGCGGACCTGCTCGGCGCCGTCACCCGCGGCGGCGTGGAAGCGCGCACGGATCTGGAACTCCGACTGCCCGAGTAGTCGTTAAGGTCGAGACGACCATGGGACGGACACACTGAGTTGGGCCGCCCACGACCACAGTCCGGGGGAGCTGAACACACACCGTGAAAGAGCTGCGCATCAGGGTGCTGGCCGGCGTGTTCGTCGTCGCAGGGGTGCTGTCCTGGGCGGGCGCCCGACTGTGGAACTCGATGGGCACGCTGCCCAGCGTGCCCCTGGCCGCCCCCATCGTCCTCGCCCTGATCGCGGCGGTTCTGCTGTCCACGGCGCTGTCGCTGCGTGCCCGCCTCAAGGCCCAGCGGGAACGGCGTCCGGGCGCCAAGGGCGTCGACCCGCTGATGGCCGCCCGCGCGGTCGTCTTCGGCCAGTCCAGCGCCCTGGTCGCCGCACTCGTCGCCGGGATGTACGGCGGCACGGGCGTCTTCCTCCTGGAGATCCTCGACATCCCCGCCCGCCGTGACCAGGCTTTCTACGCCGGCTTCTGCGTCCTGGCCGGCATCGCCGTCATAGCGGCGGCCCTCTTCCTGGAACGCGTCTGCAAGCTCCCGGAGGACGACGACCACGACAACTCGGGCGCGGAACCGGTGGCTTGACGGTTACCGGGGCTTCCGGGCGAGCCGGCCGTCTTCGACAGCGACCCGTCTTCGACAGTGCCGCGTCGGCGTCCGCGCCGCAGAGGGCGCTCCTTCTGCGGCGCCGCGTCAACCCCCTGCCGCGTCAACCCCCTCAGCGCGCCAGTATCAGGCTCATCGCCTCGGCACGGGTGGTGGCGTCCCTGAGCTGACCGCGCACCGCCGATGTCGTCGTCTTGGCACCGGGCTTGCGGATGCCGCGCACGGACATGCACATGTGCTCGGCCTCGATCACGACGATCACACCACGGGCCTCAAGGATCCGCACGAGGGAGTCGGCGATCTGCGTGGTGAGTCGTTCCTGCACCTGGAGACGACGGGCGAACACCTCCACGAGGCGGGCCAGCTTCGACAACCCGGTGATCTTGCCGCTTTCAGCCGGGATGTACCCGACATGCGCTACGCCGTGAAAGGGCAGCAGATGATGCTCACAGAGCGACACGATCTCGATGTCCTTCACCAGGACCATCTCGTCATGGCCCAGGTCGAACGTCGTCGTCAGCACATCCTCGGGCTCCTGCCGCAGCCCTGCCAGCAACTCCCGATACGCCCGCGCCACCCGGGCCGGTGTCTCCCTCAGTCCCTCGCGGTCCGGGTCTTCGCCGACCGCGATCAGGAGCTCGCGCACGGCGTTCTCGGCGCGCTTCACATCGAACTCGCCGACGGTGTCCTCGCCGTCCAGGGTCACGGGGTCGGTCATAGGGTGCCTCGTTCCGGTAGCTCACATGCGGACATACGGAAATGCCGCGCCCCCCAGGCTAGAACCCTGGGGGGCGCGGCATTCATTCCGGGGTTGGTGTGGCCACCGGGGCCACACCACCTGTGAGCGGTCAGCTCTCCGGGCGGTCCTCCGGGGTCGGCTCGGCCACCGGTGCGGACTCCGCCGCCGTCGACTTGGCCGTGCTGATCGCCGGCGTCGCGCCGTTCGCACCGTTGGTCAGTGCCAGCTCCTTGGGGGAGAGCACCGGCGGGCGGGTGGACGGCGTACGCCGCGAGGAGCCGGTCCAGGCGGGCCGCGGCGGGCGCTTGACGATCGACGCGAAGACCTCGGCGATCTCCTCCTTGCCCAGGGTCTCCTTCTCCAGGAGGGCCAGGACGAGGTTGTCGAGGACGTCGCGGTTCTCGACCAGGATCTCCCACGCCTCGTTGTGCGCGTTCTCGATGAGCTTCTTGACTTCCTCGTCCACCAGCGCGGCGACCTCTTCCGAGTAGTCGCGCTGGTGAGCCATCTCACGTCCGAGGAACGGCTCGGTGTTGTCGCCGCCGAACTTGATCGCGCCCAGCCGCTCGGTCATGCCGTACTGGGTGACCATCGCGCGGGCCGTGGTGGTGGCCTTCTCGATGTCGTTCGCGGCGCCCGTGGTCGGGTCGTGGAAGACCAGTTCTTCGGCCGCGCGACCGCCCAGCATGTAGGCGAGCTGGTCCAGCATCTCGTTGCGGGTCGTGGAGTACTTGTCCTCGTCCGGGAGCACCATCGTGTAGCCGAGGGCCCGGCCGCGGGACAGGATGGTGATCTTGTGGACCGGGTCGGAGTTCGGGGAGGCCGCCGCGACCAGGGCGTGTCCGCCCTCGTGGTACGCGGTGATCTTCTTCTCCTTGTCCGACATGATCCGGGTCCGCTTCTGCGGGCCCGCGACCACACGGTCGATCGCCTCGTCCAGCATCTGGTTGTCGATCAGCTTCTTGTCGCTGCGGGCCGTGAGCAGCGCCGCCTCGTTCAGCACGTTCGACAGGTCGGCACCGGTGAAGCCGGGGGTGCGGCGGGCGACGGCCGAGAGGTCGACGTCCGGTGCGACCGGCTTGCCCTTCTGGTGGACCTTGAGGATCTCCAGTCGGCCCTGCATGTCCGGGCGGTCGACCGCGATCTGGCGGTCGAAGCGGCCGGGGCGCAGCAGGGCGGGGTCGAGGATGTCCGGGCGGTTCGTCGCGGCGATGAGGATCACGCCGCCCTTGACGTCAAAGCCGTCCATCTCGACCAGCAGCTGGTTCAGCGTCTGCTCGCGCTCGTCGTGACCGCCGCCCAGACCGGCGCCGCGGTGCCGGCCGACCGCGTCGATCTCGTCGACGAAGACGATCGCGGGTGCGTTGGCCTTGGCCTGCTCGAACAGGTCACGGACCCGGGAGGCGCCGACACCGACGAACATCTCGACGAAGTCGGAGCCGGAGATCGAGTAGAAGGGGACCCCCGCCTCGCCGGCCACGGCGCGCGCAAGCAGCGTCTTACCGGTGCCGGGCGGGCCGTAGAGCAGCACACCCTTGGGGATCTTGGCGCCGACGGCCTGGAACTTGGCCGGCTCCTGGAGGAACTCCTTGATCTCGTGGAGTTCCTCGACGGCCTCGTCCGAGCCCGCGACGTCGGCGAAGGTCGTCTTCGGGGTGTCCTTGGTGATGAGCTTGGCCTTGGACTTCCCGAAGTTCATGACCCGGGAGCCGCCGCCCTGCATCTGGTTCATCAGGAACAGGAAGACGACCACGATCAGGACGAAGGGCAGCAGCGTGAGCAGGACGCCGACGAACGGGTTCTGCTTGGACGGCGACACGGTGTAGCCGTCCGGGATCTGCTTGTCCTGGTATTTGGTCTGCAGCGTGCCCGCAATGTTCACGCCCTGGTCGCCGATATAGCTCGACTGGATCTTCGAGCTGCCGTCGACCTTCTGGCCGTCCTTCAGCGTGACCTTGATGCTCTGCTCGTCACCGGTGGTGAGCTTGGCCGACTGCACCCTGTTGTCGTTGATCGCTGCCACGACCTGGCCGGTGTCCACCGTCTTGTAGCCGCCGGACGAACCGACGACCTGCATCAACACGACCACGGCAAGGACGGCCAGCACGATCCACATGACCGGCCCACGGAAGTATCGCTTCACGTCCATCCATACGGAGCGGTGCCGCCCCGTCCCTCCTGCCATAGTGAGTTTGATAAGACAGTTCTTCTGACGTTACCCCAGCATTGTTGCCCGCAGTGGCACGGACGGCTGGCAATCCCGTCTCTGCATGCTCCAACGGCGCGAAACCCGCTGGGGTTCCCTGATCGTCCTACGAGCCTGGCCCCGGGTGGACTCAGCCGCCGTAGACGTGAGGCGCGAGCGTACCGACGAACGGGAGGTTGCGGTACTTCTCGGCGTAGTCGAGTCCGTAGCCGACGACGAACTCGCTGGGGATGTCGAAACCGACCCATTCCACGTCGAGGGCGACCTTGGCGGCCTCGGGCTTGCGCAGCAGCGTGCACACCTTGAGGGTGGCGGGCTCGCGGGAACCGAGGTTGGAGATCAGCCAGGACAGGGTCAGACCGGAGTCGATGATGTCCTCGACGACGAGGACGTGCTTGCCCTTGATGTCGGTGTCGAGGTCCTTGAGGATCCGCACGACGCCGGAGGACTGGGTGCCCGCCCCGTAGGAGGACACGGCCATCCAGTCCATGGTGACGGGGGTGGACAGTGCCCGGGCGAGGTCCGCCATGACCATCACCGCGCCCTTGAGGACACCGACGATCAACAGGTCCTTGCCCGCGTACTCCGCGTCGATCTTCGCGGCCAGTTCGGCCAGCTTCGCGTCGATCTCTTCCTTGGTGATGAGCACCTGCTGGAGGTCGGCACCCATGTCGTTCGCGTCCACCCGCATCACTTTCGGTCGTCCCGCAGTTACGGCTCCGGCCCGTCCGGTCCCCGCGCAAAGGGATGGGACTCAGCCTTGCCGAATCACCAGTCTGCCACCCTGCCGCTGGGCGACGACCTTGCCCGGGAGGTTGATGGCTCCCTGGCCGCGCCAGCCCGTGATCAGGCGGTCGACTTCCTCGATGTGGCGGGCGAACAGCGAGCCGGCCGGCGCGCCGGCGTCGATGGCGGCACGACGCAGCACACGGCGGCGCACGGCGGACGGCAGCGCGTAGAGCTTGGCGCACTCCAGGAGCCCGGTGGCGTCGCGCACGGCGGTCGCGGCCTGGACGGCCCAGGCGTCGAGGGCGTCCGCGTCGTCGCGGGACAGCTGCGCCGTACGGGCGAGGGCTTCGACGACGCCCTTGCCGAGCGCCTTCTCCAGGGCGGGCAGGCCCTCGTGGCGCAGCCGGGAGCGCGTGTACGCGGGATCCGCGTTGTGCGGGTCGTCCCAGACCGGCAGGGACTGGACCATGCAGGCTTTGCGGGCGGTCTGCCGGTCGAGGTGGAGGAAGGGACGCCGGTAACGGCCGCCGGCCCCCGAGACCGCGGCCATTCCGGACAGGGAGCGGATGCCGGACCCCCGGGCGAGGCCGAGCAGGACGGTTTCGGCTTGGTCGTCGCGGGTGTGGCCGAGCAGGATCGCGGTGGCGCCGTGGCGGTCGGCGGCGGCGTCGAGGGCGGCGTAGCGGGCATCGCGGGCGGCTGCTTCGGGTCCGCCCGCGCGGCCGACGCACACCGCGACGGACTCGACCGGCTCCAGGCCGAATTCGCACAGCCGCAGCACGACCTCGTCGGCGCGTGCGTCGGAGCCGGGCTGGAGGCCGTGGTCGACGGTGACGCCGCCGGCGCGGATGCCGAGTCTGGGGGCTTCGAAGGCGAGGGCGGAGGCGAGTGCCATGGAGTCGGCGCCTCCGGAGCACGCCACGAGCACGAGCGGGGAGGGGGAACGCATGTGCCCGGCGCCGTGCGGGCCCGCGCGCCGGGGGGCTGCCTGCGGGATCGCTGGGGTGTCGTCGGTGAGGATGTCGTGGAGGGCGCGGCGAACCGCCAGGCGTATCGCCGCGACCGCAGGATGGGGACCCATGTCCGGTTCCCTTCATGAAGTCTTCAGGGGGTGAACCCGAGTTCGGTCACTCAGAGTGTGTAGATGGTGACAGAAACGGGCCGTTCCCCGAGCATTGCACGCCTACCCATGGCACACGGTCCCTCGGACGAGTGATTGAAGGGGCGTTCGCCTGCCGTAGGCCGGATTCCTTTCACGACGGCCTCATACCGTTCACGACTCCGGCCTGCGGTGCACCCGCGCGATCCAGTCCGCCGGTTTGGCGATCTCCGTCTTGGTCGGCAGTGTGTTCGGGGACGTCCACACCCGGTTGAAGCCGTCCATGCCGACCTCGTCGACGACGGCTCGCACGAAGCGTTCGCCGTCCCGGTACTGCTTGAGTTTGGCGTCCAGACCGAGCAGCTTGCGCAGGGCCATGTCCAGCCGGGAGGCGCCCTTGGCGCGGCGCTGCTGGAACTTCTCCCGGATCTCGGCGACGGTCGGCACGACGTCCGGGCCGACCCCGTCCATCACGAAGTCGGCATGCCCCTCCAGCAGGGACATCACGGCGGTGAGCCGACTCAGGATCTCCCGCTGGGCCGGGGTCTGCACGAGTTCCACGAAGGACCGGCCGCCGTCGTCCTCCTCCGCCTCGGGGCGTCCGCCGGCCAGCGACTGGGCGGCCTCACGGATGCGCTCCAGGACGGTCATGGGGTCGACGTCGGTCTCCGCGAGGAACGACTGGATTTCGCCCTCCAGGTGGTCGCGCAGCCAGGGCACCGCGGAGAACTGCGTGCGGTGGGTCTCCTCGTGCAGGCACACCCACAGCCGGAAGTCGTGCGGCTGGACGTCGAGTTCGCGCTCCACGTGGACGATGTTCGGCGCGACCAGCAGCAGCCGGCCGCCGCCGTTCTCGCCCGCCGGGAGGTCCCGGGTGTCGGGGGCGAAGGTCTCGTACTGGCCGAGGACGCGGGAGGCCAGGAAGGACAGCAGCATGCCGAGTTCGACGCCGGTGACCTTGCCGCCGACGGCGCCGAGGACCGCGCCGCCCGGGGTGCTTCCGCGCCGCTCCTGCAACTTGTCGAGCAGCGGTTTGAGGACCTCCCGGAACCCGGCGACGTTCGCCCTGACCCAGCCGGGACGGTCGACGACGAGGACGGGGGTGTCGTGGATGCCCTCGGCCCCCAGCCGGGTGAAGCCCCGGACGTGCTCCTCCGATGCCTTCGCGTGCCGGCGCAGCTCCGCGACGACGGCCCGGGCCTCGTCGCGGCTCACCTCGGGGCCCGGCCGCACGAGCCGGGTCGCGGTCGCGACCGCGAGATTCCAGTCGACCATCCCAGAAGAAGCGGCACCGCCGATGCTCGTCATGCATCAACGGTACGTGAGCGTCATGACTTGGGGCAGGCCAAGCGAGCGCACGCGACCAACGACGTCACACGCGAAACCCGATCCCAAGCAATCCACACAAAGCCAGCCACCACCACAACCAACCCCCAAAGGTGGCGCGGGAAAGCAGCCCGCACAAACCCGCCCACCCAGAACCAGCCCCCAAAGGGGCGCGGGGAACTGCGCGACCAACCACGACGGCGCCGCAGCCGACAAGCCGACCCCAGACAGACCGCACAAACCCGCCCACCCCACAACCAGCCCCCCAAAGGGGCCCGGGGCTGTGTCGATGTGCGGCTCCGCCGCGTGGGCGCGACCGGCCACGACGGCGCCACAGCCGACAGACTCGCCACCCCGCCCCAGCCCAGCGCTAAGCGCGGACGTTCGCCAGCGCCGTAGCCGTCGCGTCCAGTGCCGCCTGCGCCTCGACGGCGTTCGTCGTGTCGGACGCCAGGAAGGCGAAGGCCAACAGCCGGCCGTCCTGGTCGACCACGGTGCCGGCCAGTGAGTTGACCCCGGTCAGGGTGCCCGTCTTGGCCCGTACGACGCCCGCCGCGCCGTCCGCGTAGCGGTCGCTGAGCGTGCCGGTGAAGCCGGCCACCGGGAGGCCGGTGAGGACCGGGCGCAGGTCGGGGCGGGCCGGCGAGGCGGCCTTCGCCAGGAGGGCGGTGAGGAGGTTCGCGGTCAGCCGGTCGTCGCGGTTCAGGCCGCTGCCGTCGTGGAAGACGGATCCGGCCGTCGGCAGGCCCAGCTCGGTCAGTTGGGCGGCGACGGCCCGGGCGCCGCCGTCGAAGCCGGCCGGCCCACCGGTCGCGACGGCGGTCTGCCGGGCCAGGGCCTCGGCGATGTCGTTGTCACTGTTGGTCAGCATGCGTTCGACCAGGGCGGACAGCGGGGGCGAGGCGACGGAGGCGAGGGTGGTGGCGCGGCCGGTGGCCTTGGCGGGGCGGGGGGCCTTCGTCCTGACGCCGGCCTCCCCGAGGAGGTCGGCGAAGGTACGGGCCGCGCCCGCAGCCGGGTCGGGCACCCGCGCCGCCGGGCCGCTCGTCGAGGCGTCGGCGCGGCCCTCGTCGGCCATCAGGGCGCTGACCCGGGCGAGGTTGTCGTTCACGCCGATGGGGTGCAGGTCGGGGCCCGAGTACAGGCTGGTGTCGTAGGCGAGGGTGACCTCGTGGACGCCGCGGGCGCGCAGCGCCTTCGCGGTGTCGGTGGCGAGCGTGCGCAGACCGGCCCAGCCGCCGGGGTTCTTCCGGGCGGTGAGGGTGGGGTCGCCGCCGCCGACCAGGACGAGTTCCTTGGTGCCGGGCTCCAGGGCGGCGCGGGTGGTGAGGCGGTGGTCGGGGCCGAGGGCGGAGAGCGCGGCGACCGCCGTGGCGATCTTCGTGGTGGAGGCGGGGGTCAGCGCCTTGTCGGCGCCGATGCCGTACAGCCGTTCACCGGTCGCCGTGTCGACCACCACGGCCGTGTGGGAGCCGCCGAGCGCCGGGGCGTCCAGGAGCGGCCCGAGGACGTCCGCGAGGGGTCTCCCGGCGTCCCCGGCGCCCGTGCTGTCCGCGGCGTGCGCGGTGCCGCCGAGACCGGTCAGCACGGGCGCCGCGCTCGGGGCGGGCCGGGGGGTCCCGGAGACCGTGCCGGAGTCGTCGCCGTGATCTGCGCCACCTGCCCGCTCCAGGGCGGCGGCCCGGTCCCGCTCGGCCGTACGCTGACCGTTGGCGTCCCAGGGGCCAGCGGCGGTCACCACCCCGGCGGCCAGCGCCAGCCCGGCGGTGGCGGCACCCGCGGTGTACTGCCAGGTCCGCGCTGTCCGGGGCCCGGGGATCCGCGCGAGCTGCGGTTTCACGGCCCGTACGAGCCGCGTGACCCGTGGCCGGGCGGTCGCCGCGACCCCTGTCAGACGTGGTCGTACGGCGTTCACGATCCGCACCACGTGCGGTCTCGCGGCGCGCCAAGACCTCAGCTCTGGCATGACCACCAACCCCTTTCGCGATCACACACCTGCGTGAGGGACACTTAACCACCAGAACTATGTGCTGATCATGGAGGAGCCACCGGTGGAGTTCGACGTCACGATCGAGATCCCGAAGGGTTCGCGGAACAAGTACGAGGTGGATCACGAGACCGGTCGTATCCGCCTGGACCGTCGTCTCTTCACCTCGACCGCCTACCCGACCGACTACGGCTTCGTCGAGAACACCCTCGGCGAGGACGGCGACCCGTTGGACGCGCTGGTCATCCTGGACGAGCCGACGTTCCCGGGCTGCCTGATCCGCTGCCGGGCGATCGGCATGTTCCGCATGACGGACGAGGCGGGCGGCGACGACAAGCTGCTCTGCGTTCCGGCCACCGACCCGCGGGTGGAGCATCTGCGCGACATCCACCACGTGTCCGAGTTCGACCGCCTGGAGATCCAGCACTTCTTCGAGGTCTACAAGGACCTGGAGCCCGGCAAGTCGGTCGAGGGTGCCAACTGGGTGGGTCGTACGGACGCCGAGGAGGAGATCGAGCGGTCCTACAAGCGCTTCGAGGAGCAGGGCGGTCACTGAGCCCACTACCGCACGGACGGGCCGTACGCGCACGCGTGCGGCCCGTCCGTGTGTCCATGGCCATTCTTGGTTCGTGTGTCCATGCCCATTCTGAGTTCGTGCGTCCATGCGCATACTGAGCCTGACGGAAGGTGTCGTTCAGGGAGCGTTGAGGAGTGACGGACGCGGAGGACCGCAAGCCTCGCTCGGACGAGGCGAGGACCACGTACGACCCCGAGATCACGTCCGAGTTCGCCGTCCCCCAGGGTCTCGCGGTCCCCAGGACCGGCGGTGCCGAGTCCGAGACGACGTCCGAGTTCGCCGTGCCGGAGGGCCTGGAGGCACCGCAGTCGGCGAGCGCCGGGCCGGAGGGGTCGGCGTTCACCCTGCCCAGCGCCTACAGCGCCCAGCACGGCTCGCCGGTGTTCACGCCGCCGGCCGGTGTCCCGGCGGTCAGCCTGACCAAGGACGCGCCCTGGCAGGACCGGATGCGCACGATGCTGCGTATGCCGGTCGCCGAGCGGCCCGCGCCGGAGCCGGTGCACAAGGCGGAGGAGGACGGTCCGGCCGTCCCGCGCGTGCTCGACCTGACCCTGCGCATCGGCGAGCTGCTGCTGGCGGGCGGGGAGAACGCCGAGGACGTGGAGGGCGCGATGTTCGCGGTCTGCCGGTCCTACGGGCTCGACCGGTGCGAGCCGACCGTCACCTTCACGCTGCTGTCGATCTCGCACCAGCCGTCGCTGGTGGACGACCCGGTGACGGCCTCGCGGACGGTACGCAGACGGGGCACCGACTACACGCGGCTGGCGGCCGTCTTCCAGCTCGTGGACGATCTCTCCGACCCGGAGACGCATGTCTCCCTGGAGGAGGCATACCGGCGGCTCGCGGAGATCCGCCGCAACCGGCACCCCTACCCGGGCTGGGCGCTGACCACGGCGAGCGGGCTGCTGGCCGGTGCCGCCTCGGTCCTGGTCGGCGGCGATCTGATCGTGTTCTTCGCCGCCGCGCTGGGCGCGATGCTCGGCGACCGGCTCGCCTGGCTGTGCGCGGGGCGCGGGCTGCCGGAGTTCTACCAGTTCACGGTGGCCGCGATGCCGCCGGCCGCGATCGGGGTGGCGCTCACCCTGGCACACGTCGACGTGCGGGCGGCGGCCGTGATCACCGGTGGGCTGTTCGCGCTGCTGCCCGGACGGGCGCTGGTGGCGGGCGTGCAGGACGGTCTGACGGGTTTCTACATCACCGCGGCCGCGCGGCTGCTGGAGGTCATGTACTTCTACGTCGGCATCGTCATGGGCGTGCTGATCGTCCTGTACTTCGGGGTCAAGGTGGGCGGCCAGCTCAACCCGGATGCCGCGATGAACATCGAGGAGCGGCCGCTGCTGCAGATCGCGGCGGCGATGCTGCTGTCGCTGACCTTCGCCGTGCTGCTCCAGCAGGAGCGCTCCACGGTGCTGGCCGTCACCGTCAACGGGGGCGTCGCCTGGTCGGTGTACGGCGCGATGCAGGCTGTCGGCAACCTGTCGCCGGTCGCTTCCACGGCGGTGGCGGCGGGTCTGGTGGGCCTGTTCGGGCAGCTGCTGTCGCGCTACCGGTTCGCGTCGGCGCTGCCCTACACGACGGCGGCGATCGGACCGCTGCTGCCGGGTTCGGCCACCTACTTCGGTCTGCTGTCCATCTCGCAGAACCAGGTCGACAAGGGGCTGGTGTCGCTGGCGAAGGCCGCGTCCCTGGCTATAGCCATCGCGATCGGGGTCAACCTCGGGGCGGAGATCTCGCGGCTGTTCCTGCGGGTGGGCTCCGCCGGGAAGCGGCGGGCGGCCAAGCGGACCAGGGGCTTCTGAACGGCCGTTCGCGCGGACGGCGACCCGGGCCGCCCCCTGGTCGCCGCGTCGGTCAGGGGCGGTAGTCGCCCTGGCGGGAGTCGTACGGGTACTGCTGCCGACCGTGGCCCCCGTTGCCGTAGCCCTGGTCGCCGTGGCCTTGCTCGCCGTAACCCTGGTTACCGTGGCCCTGGTTACCGTGGCCCTGCTCGCCGTAATTCCCGTTGCCGTAGCCCTGCTCGCCGTAGCCCTGGTTGCCGTACGCCTGGTCGCCGTAGCCCTGGTTGTCGTACCCCCGGTTGTCCTGGCCCTGGTTCCAGTTGCCGTACGGGTCCTGGGGCTGCTGCTGCGGCCGCTGTGCCTGCTGCTCGTAGGCCGGCTCGATGCGGCGCAGCCGGGTCGTGGCGTCGTCCATGACCGGGGCCTGCTGCTGGAAGGGCTGCCGCGCGGCGGGCTCGGCGGGCGGGTTGCTCTTGTTCTTGGAGCGGGCCCGCAGGAACTCGATGATGATCGGCACCACCGAGACCAGGACGATCAGGATGAGGATCATCTCGATGTGCTGGTTCACGAAGTCGATCTTGCCGAGCCAGGAGCCGAGCAGCGTGACGCCCGCGCCCCACAGGACACCACCGATGACGTTGAAGATCAGGAACGAGCGGTATTTCATGCCGCTGACACCGGCGATGATCGGCGTGAACGTGCGCACGATGGGCACGAAGCGGGCCAGGACCAGGGACTTCGGGCCGTACTTCTCGAAGAACTCGTGCGCCTTGGTGACATTCTCCTGCTTGAAGAGACGGGAGTCCGGACGGTTGAAGAGGCTCGGGCCGACCTTCTTGCCGAACATGTAGCCCGCCTGGTCGCCGAGGATCGCGGCGACGCAGATGAGGGCGATGGCCGCCCACAGCGGGAAGTCCAGTTGACCGGAGGTGATCAGCAGTCCGGCCGTGAACAGCAGCGAGTCACCCGGCAGGAAGAAGCCGATGAGCAGACCGGACTCGGCGAAGACGATGAGGAGCAGGCCCCAGATGCTGTACGTGTCCAGCAGATAATTGGGGTCCAGCCAGCTCGGGCCGAGGGCAAGCGTCGTCACGGTTCCGGGCTCCTGAAGGGGTGAGGGCGGCGGTGGCGTCCTGGTGCAGCCGCACAAAGCTATCAACGCCGGGTGACCGCCCCAGGTTCCACCGCCGGCCCCGGAATGCGCTGCGGCTCCGCCGGAACGAACCGTGCGCCTCGCCGCCCCCGGCCCCACGAGCCGCGCTGCTCCCGGGTCCATGCCCCTCCCCACGCCCGCCCCGACCCGGCTCTATGCGATGTGCCGGGCGACGTTGGCCAGGATCGCCTCCTTGAGGTGCTCGGCCAGGCCCGGGCGCATCGCGTCGTAGAACGCCTTGAAGCGCTCGTCGGCGACGTACATCTCGCCGAGGCAGCGGTGCATCTCGTACGGGCACGCGTAGAACCACCGGGAGATGTGCCGCCGATGCTCCTCGGCCATGTCCATGGCCGGCTCGCCGGCCGGGGACGCGCCCGCCTCCACCAGGGCCGCGTACCGCTCGCTCCAGTCGTCGACCTCGGCCTGCAACCGCTTCCAGTCCTCCTTGGTGTAGCGGGCGGCGCGACGCTGCGACTCGGCGTACGCCTCCGTGCCGCCCCAGCGCACCCGCGCCTCCTCGGCGTACTGCTCGGGATCCTTGTCCCCGAAGACCTCGAACCGCTCCTTCGGCGTGAGGTTGATGCCCATTCTGCGTGCCTCCATGGCGTGCTCCACGGCCTCGGCCATCCGCTGCAGCTTCTCGATCCGGGCGGTCAGCAGTGCGTGCCGACGGCGCAGATGCGCGCGCGGGTCCGCGTCCGGGTCGTCGAGCAGGACCGTGACCTCGTCGAGCGGAAAGCCGAGTTCCCGGTAGAACAGGATCCGTTGCAGCCGGTCGAGGTCGGCGTCGCTGTAGCGCCGGTGGCCCACGTGGCTGCGCCCGCCCGGGACGAGCAGGCCGATCTCGTCGTAGTGGTGCAGGGTGCGCACCGTGACCCCGGCGAACCCGGCGACCTGTCCCACGGAGTAGCTCACTTCCGCTCCTTCTCTCGGTACGCGCTCCACGGTGGCCCCTCACGTGACGTGAGGTGCAAGCCCGTCCCCCTCGGGATGTTCGCCCACTTATGTCCGTTTATCGTGAGCCCGTGGCCCAGGACTCGGCGCGGCAGGCGCCCACCGCTCCGGCGACCCCGGCGCGCGCCCTGCTGCCCTTGGTCGTGCCCGCCCTCGTGGTGGGCGTGCTGGCCAGTCTGCTCTTCGTCGGGGTGAGCGTGGCGGCCGAGAAGTTTCAGGGCGTGCTCTGGGGGGACCTGCCCGACGCGCTCGGGATCGGCCGGTACTCCGTGGCATGGATCTTCATCGTGCTCACCGCGACCGGGATCGCCGTGGGCCTCGTGGTCTGGAAGGTGCCGGGGCACGCCGGACCCGATCCGGCCACCCTGGGCCTGGACGCGCCCACGCTCCCGCCCGCGGTGCTGCCCGGCCTGCTGCTGGCGGCCGCGCTGATGCTGGCGGGCGGGCCGAGCCTCGGCCCGGAGAACCCGATCATCGCCGCGAACGTGGGTCTTGCGGTGTGGCTGGGCGCCCGGTTGGCGCCGGGGCTGCCGGGCGGCCTGTGGCCGACGCTCGCGGAGTCGGCGACGATCGGCGCGCTGTTCGGCACGCCGGTGGCTGCGGCCCTGGTCCTCTCGGAGGCGCTGGCCGGGCGGCCGATCAGGGGACGGCTGTGGGACAGCCTCTTCGCTCCGCTCGCGGCGGGCGCGGCGGGCGCCCTGACGACCACTCTGGTGGCCCACCCGAGCTTCGAGCTGCGGCTGCCTCCGATCGGCCGCCCCGGCTGGGCCGACGTGCTCGCGGCGCTCGTCGTCGCGGCGGCGGGCGCACTGCTGGGCATGTGCGCCGTGCTCGGCTTCCCGTGCGTCCACGGGGCCTTCCGGCGGCTGCGGCACCCGATGCTGATGCTTCCGGCGGGCGGGGTCGTCCTCGGGGCGCTGGGCGCCCTGGGCGGCCAACTGACGCTGTTCAAGGGGCTGGACGAGGTCGCGGAGCTGGCGCGCGATCCCCAGGACTGGACGGCCGGGCAGTTCGCTGGTCTGGCGGTGGTGAAGCTGGCCGCGCTGCTCGTCGCCGCGTCCTCGGGGTTCCGGGGCGGCCGGATCTTCCCGGCCGTCTTCGTGGGCGCCGCCCTCGGCCTGTGCGCACACGCGCTGGTGCCCGCCGTGCAGCCTGCGGTGGGCGTGTCCGCGGGGGTGCTGGGCATGCTCCTGGCCGTCACCCGGCAGGGCTGGGTGAGTCTGTTCACCGCCGCGATACTCGTGGCGTCGCCCGCGGTCCTCGCCCTGCTGTGCATCGCCTCGCTGCCGGCCTGGCTGCTGGTGACCGGGCGACCGCAGATGCAGTTGCGCGCGGACGGTACGGCGATGCGCTGACCGGCTGACCACCCCCGACCCTCCAGGAAGGCACGTCCATGGCACTGCACAAGGGTCCGCAGAAACACGAACACCGGCGGCTGTCCGTCAACCCGTTCTTCGGGGAGGCCAATCCGGTCGGCGGCATGACCGAGGCCCCGCCCACCCATCGGCTGCCGAACCAACCGCTCGCGCCGTCGACCGCGTACCAGCTGGTGCACGACGAGCTGATGCTGGACGGCAACTCCCGGCTGAACCTGGCCACGTTCGTCACCACCTGGATGGAGCCGCAGGCGGGCGTCCTGATGGCCGAGTGCCGGGACAAGAACATGATCGACAAGGATGAGTACCCGCGCACGGCCGAGCTGGAGCGGCGCTGTGTGGCGATGCTCGCCGACCTGTGGAACGCGCCGGACCCGTCGGCCGCCGTGGGCTGTTCGACGACCGGCTCCAGCGAGGCGTGCATGCTGGCCGGCATGGCGCTCAAGCGGCGGTGGATGCACCGCAACCGCGACCGCTACCCGTCCGGCGGGGCCGGCCCCAACCTGGTCATGGGCGTGAACGTCCAGGTCTGCTGGGACAAGTTCTGCAACTTCTGGGAGGTCGAGGCCCGCCAGGTGCCGATGGAGGGCGACCGGTACCACCTCGATCCGCAGGCCGCGGCCGAGCTGTGCGACGAGAACACCATCGGTGTCGTCGGTATCCTCGGCTCCACCTTCGACGGGTCGTACGAGCCGATCGCCGACCTGTGCGCGGCCCTGGACGACCTCCAGGAGCGCACCGGCCTGGACGTACCGGTGCACGTGGACGGCGCGTCCGGCGGCATGGTCGCGCCGTTCCTCGACGAGGACCTGGTGTGGGACTTCCGCCTCCCCAGGGTGGCGTCGATCAACACCTCGGGGCACAAGTACGGCCTGGTCTACCCCGGCGTCGGCTGGGCGGTGTGGCGGGACAAGGAGGCGCTGCCCGAGGAACTGGTCTTCCGGGTCAACTACCTGGGCGGCGACATGCCGACCTTCGCGCTGAACTTCTCCCGGCCCGGCGCGCAGGTGGTCGCGCAGTACTACACGTTCCTGCGGCTGGGCCGCGAGGGCTACCGGGCCGTGCAGCAGTCCACCCGGGACGTGGCGCGCGCACTCGCCGAACGCATCGAGGCGTTCGGCGACTTCCGGTTGCTGACCCGGGGCGACCAGCTGCCGGTGTTCGCCTTCGCGACCGCACCGGACGTGACGTCGTTCGACGTCTTCGACGTCTCCCGCCGGCTGCGCGAGGGCGGCTGGCTGGTCCCCGCGTACACCTTCCCGCCGAACCGAGAGGACCTGTCCGTCCTGCGAATCGTCTGCCGCAACGGCTTCTCCACCGACCTCGCCGACCTGTTCCTCGAAAACCTGGCCCACCTACTGCCGGAACTACGCCGCCAGCCACACCCCTTGGCCCAAGACAAACAGGCATCCACCGCCTTCCACCACTAACCCCAACACCCAACGGGCCAACGCCCCGATAGGGGCGCGGGGAACTGCGCAACCACCCACAACACAGCCGCAGACAACCAACAACGACCAGGGCCACTACCCCATAGGGGCGCGGGGAACTGCGCGACAAGCCACGACGCAGCCGCAGACAACCAACAACAAGGAACCCACACGAAGACAACCGCCCACCCAGCGGAGCGTCACCGTGTGAACCGCCGCACCGCCACCGGAAAGAACACCGCGAGCAGCGCGAGCGGCCAGATCACCGCGGTCCAGACATGCCCGCCCTCGCCACCCTGGCCGCCGAGCAACTCCCGTACGGCGGTGGCGGTGTGCGAGAGCGGGTTCCACTGGACGGCCGTGCCCAGCCAGCCGGGCATGGCGTCGGGGGTGGCGAAGGCGTTGGACAGGAAGCCGACCGGCCAGACGAGGATCTGCACGGCCTGGACCAGCTCCGGCCGACCGGCGACCAGGGCGAGGTAGATGCCGATCCACAGCATCGCGAAGCGGAACAACAGCAGCAGGCCGACGGCCGCGAGGAAGGGCCCCGGCCCGCCGTGCGGCCGCCAGCCCACCGCACCGGCCACCCCGGCCATCAGCACGAGCCCGGCCGCCGACTGGAGCATGTCGGCGGCCGAACGGCCCACCAGCACCGCCCCGTTGGCCATGGGCATGGCGCGGAACCGATCGATGACGCCCTTGTTGAGGTCCTGGGTGACGGCGAGCATCGTGCCCTCCAGGCCGAAGGCCATGGTGAGCGCGAGCATGCCGGGCACCAGGTAGTCGACGTAGTCGCCGCGCACGCCCCGGCCGCCGCCGACCAGATAGCCGAACATCAGCAGCAGCATCACGGGGAAGAGCAGGGCGACGAGCACCTGCCCGGGCTGCCGTGCCCAGCGGGCGAGTTCGCGGCGGGTCATGGTCCAGGAGTCGGCCAGGGCGTGGCTGTTCACACGGTCTCCTTCGTCCGGTCCATACGGTCCTCGCGTCCGGTCAGGTGCAGGAACACCTCGTCCAGGGTCGGTCGGCGCAGGGCGATGTCCGCCGCCTCGATGCCGGCGGCCTCCAGGGCCCGTACGACCCCGGAGAGCGCCGCCATCCGGTCGGTGACCGGGGCGCTGAGCAGCCGACGGTCGGGGTCGACGGTGACGTCGACGGCAGGCAACGGCAACAGGGCGAGCGCCGTGTCCAGTTGATCCGCGTCGCGCAGCACGACGTCGATGCGGTCGCCGCCGGTCAGCGCCTTCAGCTCATCCGCGGTGCCGTCGGCGACGACCCGGCCGTGGTCGACGACCGAGATACGGTCGGCGAGTTGGTCGGCCTCCTCCAGGTACTGGGTGGTGAGCAGGACCGTCGTCCCGCCGCCGACCAGGGAGCGGACCGAGGTCCACACCTCGGTGCGGCCCCGCGGGTCGAGGCCGGTGGTCGGCTCGTCCAGAAAGAGCACAGCCGGCTCGGTGATCAGGGAGGCGGCGAGGTCGAGACGGCGCCGCATGCCGCCGCTGTAGGCGCGGACCGGCCGACGGCCGGTGTCGGCGAGGGCGAAGCGCTCCAGGAGTTCACCGGCGCGCACGCGCGCGTGGCGGGCGCCCAGATGGTGGAGGCGGCCGAACATCTCCAGGTTCTGGCGGCCGCTCAGCTCCTCGTCGAGGGCCGCGTGCTGGCCCAGCAGCCCGATCCGGCGGCGCACCGTGCGGGCCTGCGTCAGCACATCGTGCCCGGCCACCTCGATCCGGCCGCCGTCCGGCCTGAGCAGGGTGGAAAGGATCCGGACCAGGGTCGTCTTGCCCGCCCCGTTGGGGCCGAGCACCCCGTGCACCGTGCCGCGGGCGACCGTGAGGTCGAGCCCGTCCAGTGCCGGTCTGCCGCCGTATGTCTTGCGTGCCGCGTCGACGCTGATCGCCGCTTCGGTCACTGCCACTCCCTCGCTAGTCAAACTTGACTACACACTCGAAGCTAACCCCTCGAACTCGATTGGTCAAACTTGATTAGCGGTCGTCTCCCGGATGCGGCTCACCCGTCGCATACGGGTTCTCCTCGCCCTCCACCAGGACCCCGACGAACGGAGCGCCCTCCCCCGCGAACGTGTACGCGCCCGCCTCGATGCGCTCGATCAGCCCCCGCGTCCACTCGGCCTCCCCGTCGGCCGTATGGAGCCAGAGGTTCATGATCTCGCCGATGTGCCCGTACTGCCCGGGGCCGTCCTCGGGCACATAGTCCTCGGTGACGCTGGAGCGCCACTCCTCGATCCGCCGGATCCGCTCCGTCAGCAGCGCCACCGCCTCGGCCCGCGGCAGGTCGACGATGAAGCCGATGGCGGCCGACTTGACGTCCATTCGCTGGTCGTACGCGGTCAGCGCCTCGCGCAGCAGCCGGAGGAACTCCTCGGTGCCCGCCTCGGTGATCTCGTACTCCGTGCGCGGCGGGCCCCCGGCGGTGGACGGCGCGATCTCGTGCGCGCGCAGCAGGCCCTGCTTGGCCATCTGCTTCAGGGCGTGGTAGATCGAGCCGGGCTTGGCGTGGGACCACTCGTGCGCGCCCCAGTACTCCAGATCGTTGCGCACCTGGTACCCGTGGGCCCGCCCGTGCTGGCGGACCGCTCCCAGCACGAGAAGACGGATCGCTGACATGCGATCCAGGTTATGGCCCGGAGATCGGCCGACCCGCACCAGGGCGAGCCGCCGCCCCGCGAAAACCACCGTCCCGTGAAAGCCACCGAGTCGCGAAAGCCACACCACTCACGGGCATCGCCGCCCAGTCGCACAAGCCGCACCACCCACGAACATCACCGGGGAGTCGCACAAGCCGCCGCCCACGGACATCACCGGGCCGCGCCCCCGCGCCCCCCGCGCCCCGACGCCCCGGCGCCGCCAGGGCCTGTCTAGTGCTGTGACCGGGATGGTTCGCCGTGATCGGAAGGCGGCTCGCGGGACGAGCGCACGTGAAACGGCTGGTATTACTGGGGCATGCAGGAAGAGATTGCACGGTCCGCGATCGACACGTTCATCTCCGCGTTCAACGCCTCGGACGACAGCTATGTGACTGCCCTGCTCTCCCAGGCTCTGACCTCAGACGTGGTCTTCTGGGGGCCGTTGGGCCGCAGCGAAGGAATCGCGGCGGTCGAGCGGTTCGTGCTGGACATCCGGCGCCACCCGGCGGGGACCGGCACGATGGTGCGCTGCTCGGCGGTGGACATGCCTGACGAGTGGGCCCGGTACCAGTGGGTCTTCACCACGCCGGATGGAGGTCCCCGCCTCGCGGGAACGGACGTCGTCCATCTGCGGCGGAGCCTCATCGACCAGGTCATCGTCTTTGCGGGGGAGATCGAACCGTCCGCATCCTGAGTCATCCTTCTGTCGCTGTCCTGCCCTGAACTTGCCCCCTTCGGCGCTCGGGGGCTGTGGTTCGCGGTTGGTCAGGCTGCGGTGTTGAGGGGGCGTCCGCCCCAGCGGATGCCCTTCTCGCTGCGGACGCGGGCGCGTTCCTTGCGTTGGGCGGCAAGTACGTCGGGGTGGCGGGCGTTGGTATTGCGCCAGCGCAGGTAACGGTGCAGTGCCTGGATTTGCGCGGGGTGGCTGCGGTGGTGGGAGTTGGCCAGGGTGAACTGCCGCAGCGGGCCGAGGTGGGCCTCGATCGGATTGGCCCAGGAAGCGTAGGTCGGGGTGAAGCACAGCTCGACCTTGTTCTTCTTCGCCCAGCGGCGGATGTCCGCGCCGGTGTGGGCGGAGAGGTTGTCCAGGATGATGTGGATCGGGGCGCCGCCGAGTCGGGCGGCACGGATCGACTTGAGCGCGGCCAGGGTGTTGGCGGTGCCCTTGCGACGTCGGTTGACGCCCCACAGGCGGTCGTCGCCCACGGAGTAGCAGCCGTGGAAGTAGGTGACGCCGTGGGTGCGGCGGTAGGTCGCCGGCAGCCGGTCTGGCTTGCCCTGTTCCGCCCAGCAGGAACCCGCGGTGGGCCGGATCCCCAGGGGCCCCAACTCGTCGAAGGCGAAGACCCGGTCCGGGAAGCGGTCCAGCACCTGCTCAATCCGGTCGAGCTTGACGTCGCGATCAGGGTCGGGCGACTCCTTCCAGCTCTTGGTGCGCTGGAAGGTGCCGCCGCGGCGCCGGAGCAGGCACCGTAAGGCTTCACGGCCGATGCGGATGACGCGGCCGTGCACTTTCCGCAGGCAGGCGGCGAGTTTGCGGATCGACCAGCAGGTGAAGGGCTGGCCGAGCCTGGTGGGGCGAGTGGTGGCCGTCCGGATGACGAAGTCCTCGTCCTCACGGCTGAGTAGGCGGGGACGGCCTCCCGCCCACTGAGGGTCCAGGCAGGCCAGGACGATCTCGTTGAAGCGGTGGATCACATCGCGCACGGTGTCCTCGTCGGCCTGGACCAGCTGGGCGATCACCGGCACCCGGTTCCCGCCCGCCGAGGCGAGCAGCATCATCGCGCGCCGGTAGCGCACCGAACTCGTGCTGCCCCTGCGCATGATCTGCTGCAGCTTCTGCCCCTCCTGGGTCAGTCTGCGTACACGGACAGGCTCGGCCACCGGGCCTCCAGCGATCGGATCGGACGTCGCCGCACATCCAACCGCCACGACCGCCAACCCGGTGAACCTATGCGGTCACAGCACTAGATATGCATCTAGAACGGGAACCTGCTTCTGCCGTGCTGTACCGAGATCCACTTCAGGGTGGTGAACGCGTCCAGCGTCGTCTCGCCGTTCAGCCGGCCGATTCCGGAGTCCTTCTCGCCGCCGAACGGCACCAGCGGCTCGTCGTGGATCGTGCCGTCGTTCACGTGGAACATCCCGGTGTCGACCCGCTTGGCGAACGCCACGCCCCGCTCGGTGTCGGCCGTGTGCACAGCGCCGCTCAGCCCGTACGGGGTGTCGTTGACGATGTGGACCGCCTCCTCCTCGCCGTCGAACGGGACGAGCAGGGCGACAGGGCCGAAAATCTCCTTGCGCAGCAGCGAGGAGCGGATCGGTACGTCCGTCAGGACGGAGGGCTCGACCAGATTGTCGGTGGTCGAGCCGCGCACCAGGACGGTGGCGCCCTCGGTCACGGCCTGCTCGATGACGGCCGTGATGGCATTCGCCTGGAGGGAGTTGATGACCGGCCCGATGACCGTCTGCGGGTCGCTCGGGTCGCCCGTCTTCAGCGTCCTGACCTTGGCCACGAACTTCTCGGTGAACTCGTCCGCGACCGAACGGTCCACGAGGACCCGGTTGGCGGCCATACAGACCTGGCCCTGGTCGACGTACCGGCTGAAGACGGCCGCGTCGACCGCGTAGTCGATGTCGGCGTCGTCGAGGACCACCAGCGCGCTGTTGCCGCTCAGTTCCAGCACCGTCCGCTTGAGGTGGCCCGCGCAGACGGTGGCGATGTGCCGGCCCACCTTGTCGGAGCCGGTGAAGGAGATCACCTTGGGGACCGGGTGCTCGATGAACGCGTCACCGATCTCGGCGATGTCGGTGAGCACCACGTTCAACAGCCCGGCCGGCAGCCCCGCGTCCTCGAAGAGCTGGGCGAGCAGTGTGCCGCCGCAGATCGGGGTGTCCTGGTGCGGTTTGACGACGACGGCGTTGCCCAGGGCGAGCGCCGAGGCGACCGGCTTGATCGACAGCAGGAAGGGGAAATTGAAGGGGCTGATGATGCCGACCACACCGACCGGGACACGGTAGACCCGGTTTTCCTTGCCGTCGATCGGCGACGGCATGAATCTGCCGTCGCAGCGCAGCGCCAGCTGCGCCGCCTCCCGCAGGAACTCCTTGGCGAGGTGGATCTCGAACCGGGCCTTCAGCAGCGTGCCGCCCAGTTCGGCGACGATCGCCTCGGTGATCTGCTGTTCCCGCTCCTCGACCAGGCGCAGGACCCGCTCGAACAGGACACGGCGAGCATAGGGGTTGGTCTCGGCCCACGGGCGCTGGGCACGGGCCGCGGCCCGGTATGCCTGATCCACCTGGTCGACGGTGGCTATGGTGATCGAGGCCAGCTTCTCGCCGTCGTACGGGTTGAAGTCGATGATGTCCCAGGAACCGGTGCCCGGGCGCCACTCACCGTCGATGTACTGCTGGGCCAGGTCGGTGAAGCAGGACGACATGTGATCCCTCGATCCCCTTGCTGCCGAAGCAGCCAGCCAGACACCCGATCAACCTCACGGTCCGATCAACCGCACGGTCTGATCACGCTCACGGTCTCATCACGCTGATCAGGCGCCATCGTACTTGTGTTGAGCGTGAGTTGGGGTGTCACCTGGGGATACGAATGCCCCTGGGATCAGCTCCGCCCCGGCGGACAGGGGCGGTTGTCAGGACAGTTGGAGCAGCCCCCGCAGCAGGTCACGGCTCTCGTCCGGCCCCGGGCTGTCCTGCTGCAACTCCTTCAGCGCGTGCTCGTACTGGGCGACGTCCTCGCGTTTGTCCAGATACAGCGCGCTGGTGAGCTGCTCCAGGTAGACCACATCGGACAGATCGGACTCGGGGAAGCTGAGGATGGTGAAGGCGCCGCTCTCCCCGGAGTGCCCGCCGAAGCCGAACGGCATGATCTGCAGGCGTACGTTGGACCGCTCGGAGAACTCGATCAGATGCTGGAGCTGACCGCGCATCACCTCCCGGTCGCCGTAGGGGCGGCGCAGGGCGGCCTCGTCCAGGACGATGTGGAAGTCGGGCGCGTTCTCGGCGACGAGATGCTTCTGCCGCTCCAGGCGCAGCGCGACGCGCCGCTCCACGTCGGCGACGCTCGCGCCCTTCATGCCGCGCCGGACGACCGCCCGCGCGTACTCCTCGGTCTGCAGCAGGCCGTGCACGAACTGCACCTCGTACACCCTGATGTGGGAGGCGGCGCCCTCCAGGCCCACATAGGTGGGGAACCAGTTCGGCAGCACATCGGAGTAGCTGTGCCACCAGCCGGCCACGTTCGCCTCCCGGGCGAGGGCGAGCAGCGACTCGCGTTCCGCCTCGTCCGTGATGCCGTACAGCGTCAACAGGTCTTCCACATCCCGTGTCTTGAAGCTCACCCGGCCCAGCTCCATCCGGCTGATCTTCGACTCCGAGGCACGGATCGAGTACCCCGCGGCCTCGCGCGTGATGCCGCGAGACTCACGCAGTCGCCTGAGTTGCGAGCCGAGCAGCATGCGTCGCACCACCGATCCGGGCTCTCCCGCGCTCACGTTCGCCAGCCTCCCCAACCGTCTTCAAGGGCCGAAGTCTGCCACTAAAGCACTTCGAGCAGTACTCGTCCGGTTACGGAAACGGTAAAGAGGCCAAAGTCTCACCGCAGGAAGAAGCAAGGGCCCGGTGAGCCAAGTGCGTGGGGTTGGCGGAAAAAATGGCCGACAAGTAGTACGGGAGGGAGCAATTCGGCCTCGTGCACGTGCATCTGCCCTTGCATCTGCTGTGCGCATCCGAAACCATGGTCCCGCGCCACCGCTGCATCGCAACGACCGCGAATTCCCGGGAGTGCCTCGCATGGGGACGAATGGATCGACCATGCTCAAGCCGCTACGGCAGGGCCTTCCGCCACTGGACCCCGAGGCCGTGTCCAGCGCCGCCTCCTGCGCCCTGCCCGCCCGGTACGAAGCGGTCCGCGAGGCCCGGCAGTTCACGCGTGGCACCCTCGACCAGTGGGACGTCGGCGACCGCTTCGACGACATATGCCTGGTCGTCTCGGAACTCGTCACCAACGCCCTGCGGCACGCGTTGCCGGGCGACGGCGGGGTCGACCCGTCCGCGTCGGTGCGGCTGCAACTGATGCGCTGGACCGAGCGCCTGGTGTGCGCGGTGCGCGACCCCAGCCATGAGACCCCGGTCGCCCGCGCCGTCGAGGACTATGCCGAGGACTACGCGGCGGAGTCGGGGCGCGGACTGTTCCTCGTCGAGTCCTTCAGCGACGGCTGGGGCTGGCACCCGCTCGCGGGCACCCTCAGCGGCAAGGTCGTCTGGGCGCTGTTCCGGCTCCCGCCGGGCGCTTGACGCGGCACACGGCACCGTCCGACGCCGCTTGTCTACGCGCGTCTCCCCGGCCTCGCGCGGCGGCCGCCGACACCCGTCCGGGCGCCGGCGTCAGCTCGCGATCAGATGGTCGAACTCGCCGTCCTTGATTCCGAGCAGCATCGCCTCGATCTCCGCGCGCGTGTAGACGAGCGCGGGACCGTCGGGGTAGCGGGAGTTGCGCACGGCCACCTCTCCGCCGGGCAGCCGGGCGAACTCCACACAGGAGCCCTGCGAGTTGCTGTACCTGCTCTTCTGCCAGGCCACTCCGGCCAGCTGCGTGGCAGCCATGCCGTTGTGCACGTCGTACCCTCCGTACACGCCGTCAACGTCGAGGTTCACAGGCTGCTCCCCGCTGGTGCACTGGCTGGTGTGGCCATTGATGCAGTGGTCAACTGATCGGGATCATAACCTTGTTCATGTGCAGATGCATGGGCAGATGCACGTGCACAGGGGGTGTTCCTCCGGTTACAGCTTTGACGACCCCTTTACCGAAGCCCTTCAAGCGTCTGCCCCAGGCTTCGCATGACATGCATGCGCCAACCCCCTTTTGTGATCTTCCCCCCGTCATCTGGGCCAGGTCGTCCGGATCGAATCCCTTGTGCACTAGGAACAGACGCGCGCCGCGCCCTTCCTGTTCCAATGTCCAGATGATGGTCCAGTCCGCGGGATGGCCCGGCTCGGCGACCTCCACGGGACGGGGAACAGAGGAACACGGGAGAACCCGATGGCGAAGAAGAGCAAGATCGCGAAGAACGAGGAGCGGCGGCGGACCGTCGCCCGGTACGCCGCCCGCCGGGCCGAACTGAAGGAGATCATCCGGCGGCCGTCCGCCACGGAGGAGCAACGGCTCGCCGCGCGGCGGGAACTGCACGGGCAGCCGCGCGACGCCAGCGCCACGCGCGTGCGCAACCGCGACCAGGTGGACGGCCGTCCGCGCGGCTATCTGCGGACCTTCGGCCTGTCCCGGGTGAACCTGCGCGAGCTGGCGCACCGCGGACACCTGCCCGGCGTACGGAAGTCCTCCTGGTGAGTCCTGGTAGCTTGCTGCGGTCGTTCGACAGGCCGGCTACAGCTTGGGAGCTTCCAGTGACTTCGGCGACTAGGACGGTACGGATCGCGGCCACGGCCGCGGGGCTGACGGGCGCGCTCGCGCTGACCGCGTGCGGCGGGGGCGGCGGTTCCAAGGACGACGCCTCGCCGCGTCCGAGCACGTCCGCGGCGCCCTCGCCCACCTCATCCGCCTCATCCGCCTCGGACACCGGTGGTGCCACGGGCTCGTCCGACACCCTGGAGGGCAGCTGGCTCACGACGTCCGACGGCAAGGCCGTGGCCCTGGTGGTCACCGGCGGGCAGGCCGGGCTCTTCGCTACCGGCGGGGCCGTGTGCAGCGGGACCGCCGGCCAGGAGTCGGGCATGCAGATGATCCATCTGACCTGCACCGACGGTAACGCCGACCGGAAGTCCGGGATGGTCGACTCCGTGGCCGGGGACACCCTGAAGGTGACCTGGTCCGGCAAGCTGGGCCAGGAGACCTACACCAAGGCCGAGGGCGGCAAGCTGCCGACGGGGCTGCCCACGGCGAACCTCGGTTCCTGATCCGGATCAGGAGGGGCGCGCGATCGGGTGCGCGCGCCAGGCGCGATGATGCTGGGTATACCGTCACGACCTCGACAGGGACCCCACACATGCGCGCCATTCCGCTCACCGTCACCGTCCTCGCCGCCGCCCTTGCCCTGACCGCCTGCGACGACGGCGGCGCCACGAACGGCAAGGGCGGCTCGGCCTGCACCATCGGCGGGGTCTCCGTCGAGATCGGTTCGGCGAGCGTGGCCCCGGCCGCCGGTGACACGGGTGAGGTACCCGTCAGCGTCACCAACCACAGCGCGCCGTGCACCCTGGACGGCTTCGCCGACGTCGCACTGGACGCCGACGGCGCCAAGGTCTCCGTCCCCGCGTTGAAGGGCGCGAAGGCGCAGAAACTGGAGCTCGCCAAGGGCGACTCCGCGTCCTTCACGATCAGTTATGTGCGTGGCGCGGCGGGCGACGGGACCAGTGTGGCGGCGAAGACGGTGGAGGTCGGCCTGCCGGATGCCAAGGACGTCAAGAGCTTCCCGTGGACGTACGGACCCGTCGCGGGAAAGGGCGGCCCGAAGACCCCGGACGCCTCTGTGGGCGCCTTCCAGCAGTCCGGCGACTGAGCCCGGGGCCCGCTCCGGTCGGGGGAGCCCATTCCGGCCAAGGGGCGAGGCCCGCTCCGCCCAGGGGCGGGGCCCATTCCGGCCCGGGGGCGGGGCCCGGGGTTGCGCTCACTCCAGCAGGGGCGGGGTCCGGGGCCGCGCTCACTCCAGCCGAGGGCAGGACCCCGGAGCGCGCTCACTCCAGCGGGGGACGCGACCCCGGACCCCGCTCACCCCGGACCCCGCTCACCCCAGCCAGGGGCAGGACCCCAGATCACACCCACCCCAGCCAGGGACAGGACCCCAGATCACACCTACCCCAGCCAGGGACAGGACCCCGGACCCCGCTCACCCCAGCCAGGGACAGGACCCCAGATCACACCTACCCCAGCCGGGGACAGGACCCCGGACCCCGCTCACCCCAGCCGAGCAGGACCCCAGATCGCGCTCACTCCAGCCGGGGGCGGGGGGCGACCTGGGCTCGCTCTGCCGCGCGGGCGCCCTCCGTCCAGCCCGCCGCGTCGCTGACCCCGCGCAGGCGGGTCGAGGTCGTCCGCGGGAACATGCGCTCCATGTGCTCGCTCACGGCGACCTCCCGGGTGGCCAGGACCGGCAGCAGCTCGGGGCCCGCCTGGGTCTCGGCGGCGGCCGTGAGGCGGTCGCCGACGCGATGGGCGTAGGCCGCGAGGAACGACTGCCGGAAGGTCTTGGTCCGCTTGCGTCCGCCCGCCCGCTGCGCCGCCTCCGCCTTGGTCATCGCGTGCGTGGCCTGCACCAGCAGCGAGGTGTAGAGCAGCTCGACCGCCTCCAGGTCCGCCGCGAAACCGATGACCGTGGAGAAGCCGAACGGCTCGTTCCACACCGCGCGGCAGTGGTTCGCGGTCGCGACCGCGTCCAGCAGCACCGCCTTGGCCTGCTCGTACGGCGGCTCGACCCCGATCCGCCAGGCACCGGGCGCGTCCGGAGCGGGCGCCTGTGCCGCCAGCAGAGCCTCGTCGATGCTGTGCCGGGCCATCAGCTCCTGCGCCTTGGCGCTCAGCGCCTCCGCCTCCTCCGGATACCCGGTCGCCTCCGCCTTGGCGAGCAGCGCGCGGATGCGGCCGAGCATGCGGGCGGCCGGGCGTCCCTGGTCCGACGCCGCCTCTCCACCCGGGCCCGGTCGAGCGCTCGGGGGATCCATCGGCGCTTCCAGGGTGGGCAGCCGCAGCAGCAACCGGTACAGCTCCAGCACGGCGGTCGCGTGCGAGAAGCGGTCCGTCCCGCGCGCGGGAGCGGCCGGGAGGTCGGCGAGCTGCGCCGCCCAGCGCGGGCCGCGGGGCCCGTCGGACGGCGCCTGCGCGCGGATCAGCGCCGCCGCCAGGAGGACATGCACATCCTCCAGCTCGCGCCGCACCAGCCGGACGACATCGGCGGGCTGCCAGCCGCGCCGCCAGGACGTCGCCACGAACTCCGCGCCGCGCCGCGCGAGTTCGGCGTCCGCGGCGGGATCGGCCGCGAGGAGGGACGCGCCCGTGTCGAGGCCGGAATCGGTGCCGTCGTAGAGGGCGGCCTGGAAGGCTCGCTCCACGGTGCTGGTCGTACTGCTGCTCACCCGTCGATCGTGCCACGCGCCGCCGACGACGGTCCGCGCCGTCCACACCCTGTGGACAACCCTCCCGCCCGGGCCGCCGGTTCGGGCGCGGGTCCGGGCGCCGCCCCGGTTCGCGGCAGCCGTTCGCGACGTTCCCGCCCGTCACTGCGGCGCGCGGGCCGTCGGCACTGTTCCCGACGCCGCCGAAGGCGGTGGAGGTGTCAACCATGGGTTGACACCTCCAGGCTGTCAACTTAAGGTTGACACATGACGACCAATAGCGCAGCCAGCGGGTCCATCCGTCTCGACGACCTCATCGACGCCATCAAGAAGGTCCACACCGAACCCCTCGACCAGCTCCAGGACGCGGTGATCGCCGCCGACCACCTGGGCGACGTGGCCGACCACCTGATCGGGCACTTCGTGGACCAGGCGCGGCGCTCGGGCGCGTCCTGGACCGAGATCGGCCAGAGCATGGGGGTCACCCGGCAGGCCGCCCAGAAGCGCTTCGTACCGAAGGAGTCGATCGACCTCGACCCCAACCAGGGCTTCAACCGCTACACCCCGCGCGCCCGGAAGGTGGTCATGGTCGCCCACGCCCAGGCCAAGGAGTCCGGCAATGCGGAAGGTCTGCCCGAGCACCTCGTCCTCGGGCTGCTCTCCGAGCCGGAGGCCATCGCCGCGCAGGCGATCACCGCGCAGGGCGTGTCGCTGGAGGCGGTCGGTGAGGCGGCCACCGCGGCGCTCCCGCCCGCCGCCGACGACGCCCCGGAGCTGGTCCCTTACGGCTCGGACGCCAAGAAGGTCCTGGAACTCACCTTCCGCGAGGCCCTGCGCCTCGGCCACAACTACATCGGCACCGAGCACATCCTGCTGGCCCTGCTGGAGCACGAGAACGGCGAGGGCGTGCTCAGCGGCCTCGGCATCGACAAGCCGGCGACCGAGCGGTACATCGCCGAGACGCTGGAGGAAGTGATCCGCGGGCGCAAGGAGCAGAACGAGAAGAAGGACTGAGGCAGCGGGGCAGCCGGGGCGGAAGGAACCCGGCCGAGGGACTGGAATCGCAGGTCAGGGCGGACTGTCAGACCCGGCTGCCACACTCGTGGACATGACCGACCGGTGGGTGCTCGCTCCGGCCGAGGACGGTGGCGTGGACGTCGCCCCCCTCGGTGCTGACGGGCTGTCCGCCGGTCCGGTGCGGCGGGAGCCCGATCTCGCCGGGGCGGTGCGGGACCGGCCGGAGGTGACGCGCTGGGTGTGGCGGTCGACCCCCGAGGTCTACCCCCGTCTGCTCGCCACGGGGGTGCGAGTGGACAGGTGCTACGACATCGAGGACGCCGAAACACTCCTGCTGGGCCACGAGGGGCGGTACGGCGAGCCGCACTCGGCCGCCGCCGCCCTGGCCCGGCTGCGCGGCAGCCCCGTACCGCCCGATCCGCCGCTGCGCCCGGCCGAACCCGGCGCACAGTCACCGCTGTTCGAGCCGGAGGGCGCCCGCCTGCCGCTCGACGACCTGATCGCGGTCTACGCCGAGCAGCAGCGGCGGCACACCAGGGCGGCCCGTCCCGACCGGATGCGGCTGCTGACGGCGGCCGAGTCGGCGGGGATGCTGGTGGCCGCCGAAATGAACCGCGCGGGCCTGCCCTGGCGCGCGGACGTGCACCGCGAGGTGCTGGACGGCCTGCTCGGCGAGCGGTACGCGGGCGGCGGCGAACCGCGTCGGCTGGCCGAGTTGGCGGACGAGGTGTCGGCCGCGTTCGGCCGACGGGTGCGGCCCGATCTGCCGGCGGACGTGATCAAAGCCTTCGCACAGGCCGGGATCAAGGTGAAGTCCACCCGCCGCTGGGAGATCGAGTCCGTCGACCATCCGGCGGTCGAACCGCTGCTGGAGTACAAGAAGCTGTACCGCGTCTGGGTGGCGCACGGCTGGACCTGGTTGCAGGACTGGGTGCGGGAAGGCCGGTTCCGGCCCGAGTTCCTCGCCGGCGGGACGGTCACCGGACGCTGGGTGACCAACGGCGGGGGCGCGCTGCAGATCCCCAAGGTGATCCGGCGGGCGGTGGTCGCCGACCCCGGCTGGCGGCTCGTCGTGGCCGACGCCGACCAGATGGAACCGCGCGTGCTCGCGGCGATCTCCCGCGACCCCGGTCTGATGGAGGTGGCCGGACGCGTGACCGATCTGTACCAGTCGGTCTCCGACCGCGCCTTCTCCGGCGACCGCGGCCAGGCCAAGCTGGCCGTGCTCGGCGCGGTCTACGGCCAGACGTCCGGCGACGGCCTGAAGAACCTCGCCGCGCTCAGACGCCGCTTCCCCCAGGCGGTGGCATACGTGGACGAGGCGGCCCGGGCCGGTGAGGAGGGCCGGCTGGTGCGGACCTGGCTGGGGCGGACCTGTCCGCCGGCGGCCGGGGCCGGTGCCGCCGAGGAGGCGGGTCTCCCCCAGGAGGACCCGGGCGAGCCGCCCGCCGAGGGCTGGGTGCCGGGGTACGCCTCCACCAACGCCCGTGCCCGAGGCCGCTTCGCCCGTAACTTCGTCGTTCAGGGCAGCGCGGCCGACTGGGCCCTGCTGCTGCTCGCGGCGCTCCGCAGAACCTGCGCGGACATGGCCGCCGAGCTGGTGTTCTTCCAGCACGACGAGGTGATCGTGCACTGCCCGAAGGAGGAGGCCGATGCGGTCGTCGCGGCGATCGCGGAGGCGGCGGACCTGGCGGGACGGCTGACGTTCGGCGACACACCGGTGCGGTTTCCGTTCACGACGGCCGTGGTGGAGTGCTATGCGGACGCCAAGTGACCGACCGGCCCCGCCGACCGCCCCCGCCGGGCGGCTGCCGTGGCTCGACCGGAGGCTCCGGCCGTCGGGCGGGTGAGGCCGGGTCAGATGACGGGCGGGCGGCCCAGCCGGGTCAGCCGCCACACCGTCCGCCACCGCATGGGCCGACGCTCGCCGGCCGGCTGCCGCAGCCCTTCGACGAATCCGCCGGACCAGGCCCGCAGTCCGCCCACCGACCGGGTGCGGACGAGCGTGAGGAGCGTCCACACCCCGAGGTGGACCGGGATCAGGACGAGCGGAAGCCGGCGCCGGACCAGCCAGACCCGGTTGCGGGCGGTCACCCGGTAGTAGATGGCGTGCCGGGCCGGCGAGGTCCTGGGGTGCCGCAGCAGCAGTTCGGGCGCGTAGCGGATCTGCCAGCCGGCGTCGGCCGCCCGCCACGCCAGGTCCGTCTCCTCGTGCGCGAAGAAGAACTCGGCGGGCCAGTCCCCGGTCTCGGCCAGCATGGCCATGCTCAGCGCGTGCCCGCCGCCGAGGAAGCCGGTGACATAACCGCCGCGCATCGGATCGGAGTTGCCGACCCGGGGCACATGCCGCTGCTGGGTATGTCCCGTCTCGTCGGCGATGCGGAAGCCGACGATGCCCAGCCGGGGTTCGGCGGCGTACAGATCGCGTACGCGACGCAGCACATCGGCGTCGACGAGCAGCCCGTCGTCGTCCAGGTCCACGACCACGTCGACGTCGCCGTACTCCCGCAGCCGGGCGAGAGCGATATTGCGGCCGCCCGGGCAGCCGAGGTTCTCCTCGACGTCGACGGTGGTGACCTCGCCGGGCAGCGACAGCCGCTCGGCGAACTCGGGCAGCCGGCAGCCGTTTCCGACGATCACGATGCGGGCGGGGGCGAGGTCCTGCTTGGCCACGGACTCCAGCAGGGCGTCGACCTCGGCGGGCCGGTTCCCCATGGTCACCACGGCGACGGCGATCCTCGGCTCCGCCACGTCCCTCACCCCTTCCGGCCGACGGCGGCGGCCGCGCCCGGCCGCGCGGCGCCCACCGTTCACCAAGATGTTGCCTCAGATCCGCCGATCCCCCCGACCCCGCTTCACTTTCCCGCCCTTTTGCTCCGCTTTTCATCACGATCTCCACACCGACCCGCCCGAGCACACCACCCCACCCCACCGCCAACAGGGGCTCGGGAGGCCCGGCCGGGTTCTGTGCCAGTGTGGGACCGTTCATGACCGGTCGACACGGGGGTACGGCGGGGTGCGGCTGTCGCGGGACATCACCGGATGGGTGTTCCTCGCGGCGGCGGACGGTGTCCGCCAAGCCGGCCTGGCGATCGGCGCGGCGGACATCAGTCCGTTCACCACCGGCGGTGGGGCCGGCGGCAGCCTGTTCACCCGCGCGCACGCATGGGGCCTCCCGGTGCTCCTCTCCTTGGACGAACTGCCCTTTGACCGCCGCGTCGATCCCCGCTGGTGTGTCACGCGGGACGGCGCGGGCGTGCTGTCCGTCCACAGCCCCGACGGTGCGCACTTCGCCCATGACCTGGACCTGGAGGTGCCGACGGGCTGGCAGGAGACGGCGGACGCGGCCGGTTCGGTGCTGCTGGTCGTCTCCCATGTACTGCCCGCCACGGACGATCCGCTCGGCGCGCTCGCCTTCGAGACACGGCGGGGGATGGTGTGCGCGGGCCCCGTCCGCTTCGGCGAGCCGGGACAGAAGGCGGACCGCGAGCCGTCGGTGGACCGCGAGCCGTCGGTCACCCTCCTGGTCGACCCCGTCGGCGTGCTGATGGATCTGGCGCAGTACGTGTGCGACGGGATCCTGTCGCTGGACGAGGCGAAGCGACGGGCGCGCGAGATGGAGCGGATGCGGCAGGCCCTGCCCGAGCAGCTCGCCGTGTCCGCCGAGACGCTGGTGCGCCCGCTGTTCCGGGACGAGTTCCTCGACCACCGGGGCCTGGTCGAGTTCATGTACGTCTACTGGCGGCTGGTCGCCGAGGTCACCGACGTATGCGGGACGGAGGCGGCTTGGCGTCTCGCGGCGCTCCGCACCGTCGAGTCGGCCGTCCCGCTGCTGGCGGACCGGTGCGAACGCGCCGTGTTCGAGGAGTCCGACGCGGTGGCGGCACGGCTGCTCGACGGCGTGCGCGACCCCGGCGACCTGGAGGCCGCGCTGCTGGCGGCCGCACGGCTGCGCATGGCCACCCGGGGACCGGAGGACCTCGGCGCCGATGTCTACGCCCGCGCAACGCGGACCACGTGGTCCGCCCGTCTGACCGCGGACCTGTATCGCACCTGGTTCACCGGCGAGGAGCCCTTCCAAGCCGAGTCGCACCGCCTCGTGGCGGAGGCGGGGCGGCTGGTGGTGCGGGCGCTGGAGCCGGTCGGCGGGACGGAGCGGCCCCGGCTGCTGGCCCTGCTGGCGCAGATCCTCGCCGACGAGAAGGGAGTTCACCAGGACGCCGCTCGCGCCGCACTGTCCGCGTTCCTCGACTCCCCCGGCCCCGGGACCCCGGATCTCGCCCTCTTCCTGCTCAGGACGGTGAACGAGGTTCCGCCGCAGACCGTCGACGGGCTGCTGACGGCGGTGTTCGGGCAGCGAGGGCAGCAGGGGCAGCCAGGGCAGCCCGTGGACGCTTTCGTCGCGGCCCACGGCGTCGCCGTGACCGCGAAGGTCATCGACCAGGGCGTCAACCTGGCGAAGGAGCGCGCCGACCGACCGCTGCTGCGCACCGTGCTGGGCTGGGCGGAGCACCTCGACGTCCGGTGGGACTTCGCCCACCGCAGGCAGTTGGCCGAGGCACGGCTGCACGTACTCCCCGACGACCCCGTCGACTGCCCCGGCCCCAGCCGACCGCTCCCGGTGTCGTTCCCGCGGTCCTGGACACCGGCGCAGCGATCGGCGGCACTGCTGCACACGGCCGCGCACGCCCTCGACCGGCGGCAGCCGGCACTGGGGCTCACCCTCCTGCGGCAGGCGGGCGACAGCCGCAGCGAGGAGGTCCGGCTGCTGACGGCGGACCTGCACCACCAGGCGGCCGAGGCGGGCGAGCCGGGCCCCGGTCCTGTCCCGTTCCCCTGGGGCTACTACACGTACGCGGCACTCGGCTATGCCTCGCTCGGCTTCACGGAACTCGCCCGGGCGAGCCTGGTGCCGTTCGTGCAGCAGCTGGGCGCCCTCAGCGGAGACGACCTCAGAGGTGCGCTGTACGCGGTCATTGTGGACCTGCCGAACTTCGATCCGAGCGGCGCGCCCGAACTCGGCGAGGTGCTGCGCGATCTCGTGCACACAGCGGTCTGGCGGCTCGCCGCCGAGAGCGAGTCGCTGCCGATGGAACTGATGCTCGGCCTGCACCAGGCGGGCAAGGGCTCGCAACTCGGCGCGTGGCGGCGGATCGCCGGTCCGCTCACGCTGCCCCCGCGCATCCAGCACTTCCTCGGCAGACTGCGTGACCTGGAGCAGCCGGCCCGCACCGGCGGTGCGTCGCCGAACCTGCTGAACGTGCTCGACGCCGATCACCGCCCCGGCGGCCGGGACGATACGCAGCTGGCCCGGAACCTGCGCCGGCGCGTCTCGTCGTTCATCGACGAGGAACTGCGCCGCCGCTCGGCGCCGTTCACCGACGACCGGCACCTGTGGGCGAAGGTCCACACCCTGCTGGACGAGCGGACCGTGCTGCTGACCTGGTTCCTGCCCACGGCGGTGAACGGGGCGGCCGTGCTGCTCGCGGTCACCGGGCAGGGCCGGGAACTGGTCGTGCAACTCGGCGACGGCGCGGACGCGAACGACGAACGCCACCCCGTCGCGGACCTGGTCGAGGCGGTCCGGGCGGAGGTCGAACGCGACCCGCTGTTCGCCGACGTGACACCGGAGGGCGGCCGACTGCTGGAGTCGGGCGGCCTGCCGCTCGGTCTCGGCGACCGCTGGGCGGCGTGGCGTGCCCAGGGCAAGAACCGCGTCCTGGTCTGGCCGCACGGGGCGCTGCACTATCTGCCGATCGCCCTGTGCCGCACCGGCGGCCGGATGATCGCCGACGACTGGACGGTCACCACCATCGCCGGTCTCGAAGCCCTGGCACCCGTCGCGGGCCCGGTACGGCCCCGGCGCACCGCGGTGCTGGCCTCCGCCACCGGTGGCGTGCCCTACGGTCTGCACGCCGAACCGGCACTGGAGGACCATGCGCGGCAGATCGCCGAGGCGGTCGGCGAGGCGGCCGCCACCGGGCCCGCGGCCACCCGGCACCGGCTGCTCGCCGAACTGTCCACGGCGGACGTCGTCCACATCGCCGTACACGGGACCCTGGACCGGGACGCGCCGTGGCTGCACTGCCTCTACCTCACCTCGGACAGCGACGACGACGGCCGGGTCTTCGCCCACGACTTCCTGGCGGCCGACCTGCGCGGCGTCCGCCTGGTCACGCTCGCTGCGTGCGAGTCCGCGCTGGGACGGTTCGACCGTGCGGACACCCTCCGCGGCATCCCGTCGGCGCTGATCACCGCCGGGGCCCAGGCCGTCGTCGGATGCCTGTGGCCGGTGCGCCCGGAGCCGGCCCTGCACTTCTACCGCCATCTGCACCTGCGGATCGCGCACGGCAGGGGCCCGGAGGCCGCCTTCCGCGACGCCCAACTCGCCACCCGTGCCCGTCATCCCCACTACCGTGACTGGGGATCGTTCAGCTACCTGCACGGCCGGAGCGAAGGAGCGGGGGAATGACCGAGATCCGGTTGCACGAGGTCGACCTCGAGCCCGAGCGCACGCTCGGCAGCCCGGCCGACGACGCACCGCTGCGCGGCCGGCTCACCTTCGGCTGGGACCTGCTGCCCGCCGACCACGAGGGCGTGCCTGCGGCCTGGCTGTCGTACGTCAGGGCCGCGCCCGACCGCGCGTTCCGGCATCTGCTGATGGTGTGTTCGTTCCGCCCGGAGACACCGGCGGGCAAGGGTGCGTTCCGCCATGCCTCCCTGGGGGTCGCCCTGTCCACGCCGGACCCCGCCGCACGGCCCGTCGCGCGACTGATCGACCCGGGCGAGCGCACCCGCCCGGTCACCGACTCCGGCACGGGCCTGAGCTTCACCGTCAAGGCGGGCGTGCTGGACGTGGGGATGACGAAGCCGCCGGGCACCGGCCTGGCCCGGGAGGAGTGGATCGTCCGGGGCCACGGCGCGTCCCAGCCGGACCCGCAGTGGGAGTTCCGCAGCGTCAAGCACGTCCCGCTGCTCGGCGACCACCCGGTGGCCGCGCTGGTGGAACTCGTACCGGACCGGGTGAACACGGCGGAGGTGCTGGTGGCGGCGGAGCTGGAGCACCGCGGCTGGGGCCTCCGCCGCTACCGCGCCCGCCTGACACCGTCACCCCAGGCCATCATCCTGTCCCAGTGAACGCGGGCCAGCACTCCCCGGTGGACAGATCGATCCGGCCACCCGACTCGGCCGGGTCGCCCTCCAGCAGCATGGCGAGCATCTCCAGATCGACCGCGAGCGGGCGCAGAAGGGGGATCGCCGCGTCTCCCACGGCCGCGCGCAACCGGTGCGCCAGCTCCTCATCACCCGGGAAGCCGCGTTCCTGGAGTGCGCCGAGAAACGAGGCCGCCGTCTCCGCGGCTCCCGGCAGGCCCAGCGCCGCGGCCCCGGCCACACCATCGCCGGCCAGCTGCAGCACCTCATGCGCAGGACCACGACGCAACGCGGCGAGCAGCGCCACGCCGTCCTGACCGTGGAGCGCGCCTCGTACGGCTCGCAGCCCGTCCTCGTCCCATTCCTCGGCCACGACTGAGCCGCGTCTACTGGTCGCTCGACAGTGGGTCGATCTCTTGCACGCACAGCCTGATCGACCGTTTCCCGTCGTCGCTCGTCCAGGTCCAGGGCGTACCGAGGGAACACGCCAGGTCAGTGACCTCCAGCACCTTGTACGTCTTGCTCCACGGCACGGGAAAGTTGCAAGGCTCGACGTATGCGCCGTCGGAGCTGACCCGCACGCAGTCGCCGGCCTTCGCCTTGAAGATGTCTCCCGTGTAGACGGTGCCGTAGAGGATCAGGCCGACGACGAAGAGGAGGCCGAACAACTCACTGAGGCCGAACCCGTCGTTGGTGTTCTTCTTGGACGACGTAGGCGGGGGCGTGGGTTTCGGCTTGGGCCCAGGCGTCGGCTTGGTCGTCGGCTTGGGCTTGGACACAGGCGGGTTGACCCTGGGCGTCGCCCCAGGCTTCGGCGTCGCCCCAGGCTTCGGCGTCGCCCCAGGCTTCGGCGTCGCCCCAGGCTTGGGCGTCGGCTTGGCCCCGGCCTTGGGCTTCTGCGCGGGCTCCGGCCTCGGCTCCGGGCGCGTCCGTCGCTCCACCACACCCATCAGGTCGCCGACGCCCACCGCTTCCCCGACCCCCGGGCCCGCCTCCCGCAGTACCCCCTCCACCGGCGAGGTCACCACCGCCCGTGCCCTTCCGTCGGACACCGAGAACAATCCCTCCCCCGCGCCGACCTCCTCCCCGCACCGCTTGTACCAGCGCGTCACCGTCACCCGGGGCACCCCCGCCAACGCGCCCGGCAACGGCGGCACCACCACCGGTACGGTCCCGTCCGCGCCCGCCCTCTTGTCGTACAGCGCGGCCAGCGCGGCCACCACGTCGGCCAGCAGTACCTTGCGGGCGTCGTGCCCCTCCTCGGGCAGGAGCAACGTGGCCGCCAGCGCGCCCCGTTGGACGATCATCGTGGTGACCCGGTCGGGATTGCGGCACTCGACCGTGTCGTACGACCCCACCGCCGCCCCGAACCCGTCCAGCAGCTCCGCCGCGGTGGGCCGCCGCGCCGGTTCCTTGGCCAGGCACGGCAGCAGCAGACCGGTGAGTGACTCGGGTACGTCCGTCAGGTCCGGATCCTCGTGTACGACGCGTTGCAGCACCGCGAACGTCGAACCGCCCCCGAACGGCCCGCGCCCGGTGACGGCCAGCACCAGCAGGCTCGCCAGACTGAACACGTCCGAGGGCGGGCCGACTTCGGCGCCCCGCGCCTGCTCCGGTGACATGAACGCCGGGGTGCCGATCACCCCGTGCGCGGTGAGGCGGGTCCCCGCGTCCAGGGCGCGGGCGATGCCGAAGTCGATGATCCGGGGGCCGTCCTCGGCGAGGATCACGTTCCCCGGCTTGAGGTCGCGGTGGACCAGCCCGCACGCGTGGATCGCGGTGAGGCCCTCGGCGAGTCCGGCGCCGAGCGCGGTCACCGTGCCGGCGGGCAACGGGCCGTACGCGTCCACCGCCTCCTGCAACGACGGGCCCGGCACATACGCCGTGGCGAGCCACGGCACCTCCGCCCCGGCGTCCGCGTCGACCACGGGGGCGGTGTAGAAGCCGCCGACCCTGCGCGCCGCCTCGACCTCGGCGGCAAACCGGCGCCGGAACTCCGGGTCCCGTGCCAGATGCGGGCGTACGACCTTCACGGCCACCAGCCGACCACCCCGCGAACGACCGAGGTACACGTCCCCCATGCCCCCGCCGCCCAGCTGTCCCAGCAGGACGTAAGGGCCGATCCGGGACTCCGCGGACTCCGCTCTCAAAGCAGCTTCGGGCATGCTCGAAGTGTGGACGTCGGAGGCGTTGTCCGATCAGCGTTTCTAGAAATTTGTTCTAGAAGTTCACGGTTCGCCCAGAGGTTCCGGCCCATCAGATTCTCGACCAGTGCTGTGTCAATTTCGACGGCTCGCAGGACGCGAGGATCGGCCAGGTGTCACTCTCGTCGAAACACATGCTGTTGTACTGGTTCACAAGGGTGCCGCTGGTACCCGTGCGCCAGTCCTGGCCGGTCCCGGATCCGCAGTCGGCCATGTACGGCTGGTTGATGTTCACGCTCAGGCACTGCCCCCTGTACTCGTTGTACAGCTTGTAGGAGCCGCTCGCACCGGCCTTGACGGTCCAGTTGTTCGCCGGGCTGTCCGAGCAGGTGGCGAACACGGCGCCGAAATTCACGGACAGACATTTGCCATAGCCGACGTTCTTGAGCTGGAAGTAGCCGCTGGAGGTGCCGGTTCCGGCGGAGCTCGTGCTGTGGCCCGAGCCGCTCCCGGAGGTGCTGGAGCCGCCAGAACTACTGGGCTTGTCGGAGCCGCCGGAACGGCCAGAACCACTGGAACCGCCGGAATCATTGGAACCGCCGGAACGACCGGAGCCGCTGGAACCACCGGCACCACCGGAGCCGCCGGAACCATCGGAACTGCTGGAATCGCTCCCGCTGCCACCGCCCTCCCGATGGCCCTCCCGATGACCCTCGCTCGGCGTTGAGGACGGTGACTTTCCGGGTGACGCCGTGCCCGACGGGCTCCCGTCCGACGCGGAGGGCGTCACAGCGGCGGCGGACGTCGGCATACCGGCGGACGTCGTCACCCGCGCCTCGTCCTGCGGCGAGGACACGTACGGCAGATGCTGGATGGCCAGCGTCGTCCCAACCGCCACGACCACCACGGGGACGACGGCGAACAGGATCCGGGTACGACGACGCTCGCGCCGCTCCGGACCACTACCGGCACCAGGACCGGCGGCAGGACGGGCACCAGGACCGGTCCCGGCACCAGGCTCCTGCGCCTCCGGCTTCCCGGGCTCGGTGGTGGGCAGCGTCGGCACGGGCGCCGGCAGCTCGTCGGCCGCCGGCACGCTCGCCGCGAAGGCGGCCCGCTCCGAGAGCCGCTCGGTGACGGACGCCGGCCACAGAGGGGGCGCGAAAGGGCCGTGTCCGGTGGCGAGTTCGGTCAGCTCCGCCGCCGTGGGACGGCCCTCGGGGTCCTTGTCCAGGCAGGAGGCGACGACATCGGCGAACTCGGCATCCACCTCGCGCACCGCCGTCAGATCGGGCTCGTCGTGCACGATCCGGTACAGCAGGTCCAGCCCCGACCCGTCCCCGAAGGGCGGCCGTCCGCCCGCCGCGTAGGCGAGCAGCGAACCGAGCGCGAACACATCGGTTGCACTGGTCAACTGACGTGCCCCGGACGCCTGTTCCGGCGACATATAGGAGGGCGTGCCGACCACCATCCCGGTCTTGGTCAACCGGCTCTGATCGGCGGCACGCGCGACCCCGAAGTCGATGAGGGTGACGCCGTCGAGCGTCAGCATGACGTTGGACGGCTTGAGATCCCGGTGCACCATGTCCAGCTCGTGCACCGTCCGCAGTCCCGAGGCCGCCTCCCGCAGCAGCAGCCACAGGCACTCGGTGGGCAGTCCCCCACCGTGCAGCCCGACCGCCTCGGCCAGGGTCAGCCCCGGCACATAGGCGGTGGCCAGCCATGGCGGCCGGGCGTCGCGGTCGCTGGTGAGCAGCGGAGCGGTGGCGTCCGCGGGCAGCCGGGACAGGTTGTCCAGCTCGTGCCCGAAGTGCCGCAGAAACTCCTGATCCTCGGCGAGCAGCGGCAACACCTGCTTGACCGCCGCGTACCGACCCTCGTGCACTCCGAGGTAGACCCGCCCCATGCCACCGGCCCCGAGCCGGCCGAGCAGCGGGATCGGACCGATCCAGCTGGGATCGTCGGCCTCCAGCGGCTCGACCCCGTTGTTCTCCCCGTTCAAAACGCTTCTCCCCTGACTTCCCTGACTTCCCCGATTTCAGATCTCAGCGTGCGTAGGATCCCAGCCCGACCAGGCAGTACACGATGTGGTTCACGGCCACTTCGTTGACGGCGCATTCGTACGAAAAGGTGTACCGCGTAAGGGAGTTGCTGTTGCACTGCCCCATGTCCATGCTGAACAGAACCGCCTCGATCACCTTGCCGTGCGCATCCGACGCCGAGCAAATGAACGGGCTTGGTACGGCGCTCACCTCACGGTCGTCGACTCATGGCCGTACGAGGTCGCCGTCCCGACGGTATACGGACGGAGGCACGCGCGCGTCCGGCGGCAGACGCGGGATCGTGCCGGAGGCGGCCTGCTGAGGAGTGAGCGAAACGGGGGCCTCGGGCGATGACACCGGCAACTCCTGGAGGTGAGGATGGGCATCAGCATGGCGCCACGAACCACTGTTCCAGAATCTGGTTCTAGAGAAGTATTACAGAAATGAGACGCAAACAGCAGCGAGGCGAAGCCACCGTCGAGCAGTTGCTGGACGCCGCACTGCGCGTGTACGCGGAGTCGGGCGGCCAGGGGCTGACCGTCGGTGCGGTCACCACGGCAAGCGGGGTGAGCCTGGGCAGCCTCTACCACCACTTCGGCAGTATCGACGGCTTGATGAACGCGCTGCTCACACGCTGGCTGGGCCGCCTGCTGGAGGCGATGACCGGTGCCCTGCGGGGCACCCGCACCGCACAGACCGGCATCCACGCCATGGTCGGCGCCTACCTGGGTTTCGTCCAGGAGCACCGGGAGGCCGCCGTACTCCTCCACTCCTCCGACGCCGACCGCAAGGGCATGGCCGACGGCAAGGGGCTCCGCGACGCCCAGGAGGCTCGGCTCTCCCCGCTCGCACAGTGGGCGCAGGTGTATATCGACGCCGGTGAACTCGCCCCGCTGCCACCGCCGTTGATCGAGGCCCTGATCCTGGGCCCGGTGATCGGCCTCGCCCGCCGCTGGCTGTCCGGAATCGACGACTTCGACCTCGAACAGGCGGCGGCGCTCCTGCCGGAACGGATCTGGCGTTCGGTGAGCGCCTGACGGAACTCGCGGACGAACATCTTGGGCGCCGCACCCCAGGCAGTCGGCGGCCACCGGTCCCCGTCGACCAGGTCTCCGGTCCACCGCGAGGAAAGCACCCGCCCACCGCCCACTCGCGAGCAGCCACAAGCAGCCGGGCGCACGGCGGCCGGCCGGCCGGGCCACACCCGGTCGGCGAGCCACTGCACCTGATCGGCCCGCTCCCCCACACTCGTCACCTGGTACGTCCACGCCACATCCGCATCCCAGTCGGCCGGCGGCCCCGAGAACTCGCCGGGCAGGGGCCCCATCCACGCGAGGGAGGCGGCCGGCGCGACCGGATCACGGAAGGCGGCGGCGTCCGGGTGGGCGTTGGGGCGCGGATTCACCGGTGTCGTCATCGGCGGAGCCTAACGATCAACGCTCGACACGCGTCCAAGCCGGGCGAGGTGAACGCGTCGCAGCCCCGCAGAACCGAAGTCCCGGAGGCTCAGCAGCGCGCCATCGCTGATGAGACGGAGTTCCGCGATCGACGTGACGCCGGCTCGGCTGAGGTTGTTGGAGAGCCGGTGGCCGAACTTGTCGTGGCCCATGGCGTTCCGTAGTGCCATGCTCGGGCTGCCCTCGAACCGGGCGCAGTCCCGGCACGTCACCATGGATGTCGAGAGTGGCTCCACGCCATCGGATCCATCGGAGCCGTACGCGATCAGCCCGGCGGCCTCCCAGGCGCTGGAGGCCGCCACCACGTGCATCTGCGGGACCAGGACGGCGTCACTGGATGGACAGACGGCCACGTTCTCCTGGTTGCCGGGGACGACGGCGACGACGCGGACCACTCCGCTGAAGACCTCCCGCACCGAGAAGACCGTCCACTCCGCGTCAGCCTCGGCACCATTCATCTCCGAGATCCCTCCTCGACCGTTTCTGCGGCCTTCCCAGGGCCGGTAGCCCCTGCTCTTGGAGGACGGGCTCCCCTCAAGGAGTTCCAACCGAACCATCCGCACCACGGCGAAGGAACCGGAAGCCACCCCCGTGACCCGAAAACGGCAGCCGACAAGCTGGGAGTCGCGGACCGAGTCCACGACCACGAGAACATCGTCGACCAGGATGCGTGGTGTACGCAACGACAGCACGCCCTGGTACGCCCTGTCCGAAGGCATCCGCGCCACGACACCGGCCAACGGCGCCGAGGCGGTCGGCAGCCCGGAGAGCACCACCGCTCCGTGTCCTCCCAGACGAGTTCGGATCCCGCCCGTGGTGTGAGCGCGCCGGTCTCCTCGTCGCGTACGTCATCGGCTTCTGCCCGCACATCACGCCACAGCTGCAGGGAGTCGTCGAGGAACCCCTCCACCATCCGCTGCACGCCGGACAGATCAAGCGCCACGAGCCCACTCCGCCAACTGCCGGAGTACCGCGGCGGTGATACCGCCAGGTACGTTCTACTATTCGCACCATGGCGCTGGCGGACATAACCCGTACCGAAGTCGAGAAGGCGATCGAGGAGTGCAACCGACTCGGCCGCGATGCGTTCCTCAAGCACCACGGCTTTCGCCGCGCCCGCCATTACCTGCTGTCCTACAAAGGCAGGCACTACGACTCCAAGGCGATCGTCGGCGCGGCGCACGGGTTCCTTCCGGGCCAGCAGCCTTTGGCGGCAAGGGACTTCTCGGGCGGCGCGCAGCACGCCGCAGGACTTCTGAGGGCACTCGGCTTCGACGTCATCGAGGACATCCCGGAAAATGCCCTCACTCCTGTCGGCCTCGTCGACCGAGTCGCCGCGTTGAAGGTGAACCGCGCGTCCGGGCGTCCCGCTCTGTATCAGCCGATCACGCTGCTCTGGTCCATCGGCCGAGCCCGCCGCGGCGAACCCCGACTGGTCCCCTGGACCGAAACAGAAGCGGCAGTCAGCGAACTCCTGAAGCGGCACGGCGTGCGGGGCGAACGCCCCCGCCCCGACTACCCGGTCGCCGCCCTGTACCGCGCCGGCCTCTGGACACTGCACGACCACGCGAGCGCGGTACCTCCCGCCCACGGCGACGCACAGCTACGGAACTGGTTCGCCGACAACCAGCCGCTCGGGGGCCTTACCGAGTCAGCGTACGAACTTCTGCGACGCTCGGGGGAGACCCGCCTCGCCGTGATCGGCGAACTCCTGGACACCTTCTTCGAGGACCTCGACTACGGTCCGCTCCTCACCGACGTCGGACTGTACGACGACGGGGTGACCGACGACATCGGTGAACCGGAGAACCATGATCGGCCCGACGATCAGCCGGAGGCATGGCTCGTCACAGCCGCCCGGTACGAGTACGAGCGCTGGTGCCGCCTGGTCGAGCGCCGGGAGGCCGAGGACCAGGGGAGGCGGGTCACCCGCACCGTGCGCAACCCCGTCCGCTCGGCCTTCGCCCGCAGGGCGGTTCTCAGCCGGAGCAAGGGCCGCTGCGAGAACCCGAACTGCACGGGGCAGCCCGCCGACACAACCGACGCCAGGCAACCGATACTCGAGGTGGACCACGTGCTGGACCTCGCCCTCGGCGGCCGCGATCACCCCAGCCAGATGGTGGCCCTCTGCCCCAACTGTCACGCAGTAAAGACGCGCGGGCGCACCCGCGAGACACTCCGCAACATCCTGCTCAAGGTGGCGATGGAGCGGCACATCGCCGAGAGGCCGACTCAGAGCAACCAGGAGCCAGGGGCCAAGAGTTAGGCGCCGGGCTGGTTCGTCCTCGTGCGGTACACAACACGCGTCCCGTCTTTATACGACGTCGGGTTCGGTGTTCCCGTCCCCTTCGGTTCGAGGTCCCACACGGCCACGCTCACCTTGTGCGTCAGTTCTTCGATGTCCCGGGCAGCCCGGATGATCTGCGCGGCGTCGTCGGTGGCCGTCCACAGCACCACGTCGGCACCAACTTCCTCGTCTCGCCAGGCGTAACGCAGTACGGCGAGCACGTCGCGGGCGTCAGTCTGCTGTACGTACGGAAGGCTCGTAGTCCCTCAGCGAGCAGCTCCGTACGGAAGCGCTCAACAACAGGTGGTTCGACGGCCTCAGGATCTTGGGCCCGGACCAGCGCGCGGAGCGTCTCCTCGCGGCCGTCTCAGCAGGCCATGTGACCCTTGGCGTTCGTGTAGGTGCTCGACGTCTCGTCTCCGAGCCCGCCTCCCAGGTCAAGGGCGGTGCTGGCCCCCCCAGTTCGCCCGGGGCACCCAGAGCTGGCGTTCCGCTTCGGACGCTGTGGCCTGAAGTTGCGGGCTTCCGGGGTGCTCGCTCCGCAGACGGCGGATGTCCTTCATCCGCTGCGCCATGCCCTTGTCTCCGAGGCGCCACCGCTGTGATCGACGGCGCCCCGACGTTCCGGCCGGACGGGGCGCGGCCATTACGCCATCGCTTCCCCGTCCGGACGTTGATCCCGACGATCCGGCATGCCTCCGCGTTGCTCACACCCTGCGAGAAAGCCCAGGTCAGCTGCGTCTGACCCGGGCCATCAAAAGAGCCGCTTTCGGGATTCGAACCCGAGACCTACGCATTACGAGACCACGAGCACTCGTGTTATGCAGTGCCTCGCCATGCTGTCCGGTGACGTTTTTGCTGATCAGAGCATGTGCGCCAGGTCGACTTGTGCCACCCCGTGACGCACCGTCCAAAGGCGTCTGTCCACCGGCTGTCCACCGACGGGGCTGCTTGGCCAGCCGCCTCTCACCATCCCGTCGCTTCTGATGCAAGCCATGACAGGGGCGAAGCCTGACATGAGGACGACTGTCCATCTTCCACAAGGAGTGACCGCGCGGCATGTCGCCATGAACGCCACAGCCTCCATCCACGAGGGGGATCCCCGATCGAAACGATATCTGCCACAGTCGATGAATGGTATCGTTTCACTAGCGGAAGCATCTCCGAGAGGATCTCCACATGGCCAGAACCGTCATCGACCTCGATGAAGACATGGTCACCGAGGCCATGCGCATCTTCGGGACCAAGACAAAGGCCAAAGCCGTCCGCCTCGCCATGGAAGACGCCGTCAAGAGGCACCTTCGACAAGAGGGCTTCGACGCCATGGAGGCCGGCGAGCTCGACTTCAGTGAGATCGTCGAGAACACCGGGCCCCGCAACGCGGACGGCTCCCTCAAGCGCGACGGCGACCGGGACGGAGGCCGGACCGCCTGATGCAGGACCGCTACCTGATCGACAAGTCCGCCCTCGCCCGCTGGACGAAGCCGAACGTCAAGGACGTACTCAAGCCCCTGCACGAGCGCTACCTCCTCGCCGTGTGCCAGCCCACCGAGTACGAGATGATCCACTCCGCACGGGACAGCTCGGAGGCGACACGGATCAGCACCTGGCTCCACGCCTTCGACTACCTCCACGCCGACGACCGCGCCTTCGCCCGCGCCCTGGAAGTCCAGCGCCACGCCCTCAACGCGGGTTTCCACCGTGCTCTGTCCCTCCCCGACCTGCTGATCGCCGCCACGGCAGAACTGCACCAGCGGACGGTCCTCCACTACGACGGCGACTTCGACATGATCGCCTCCCTCACCGGCCAACCCACCGAATGGGTCGTCCCGCCCGGCAGCGCCGACCGTTGAGCAGGTCGAGCCTCCCACCCAATCTCGCAGGGTGGGTACATCTCCTGCGGTAGCTCGGTGCCCGGACGGTCAAGCTCGGGGGCGAAGTCGGTCACCGGTGATGACTTTCCGCGCCGGTGGCAACGCCCTGGCGGTCACCTCGGTCGACGAACCGGTTCCGATGGGGCATATCCGCGCGACGAGGCCACCCGGCCGGAGGCCGCGGTCATCCGTTCCGCAGCGACATCAGCCATGCCAGGTCCGCCGCCGCCTGACGGCGGACCGTCTGCTCGCGGGTGAACAGCTCCTGGGTCTTCGTCAGCACGAGCGTGTACGGGCGCCCCTGCCGCCTGGTCTGGTGGCGCACCGGCAACTCGGCCGAGTCGATCCTCGTGTGCACATGCCGTCGCCCCTCCTTCGCCAGCGGCCATTCGAGGACCTGTCGCGACCGGGAACCGAGGAACGCGCCAAGGGCACGGCACAGCTCACAACCGCACCCGGACCATGCCACCGACCAGTCGTCGGCAGCGCGTGGCGCCCGCTCGCACACCGCGCGAAGCCGGTCCGCGCAGTGCCGCGCGATCGCGTCGAGCCCCGCCGCGCTGCACACGGAGGACGCGCTCGCCTCCGCGGCGTGGCGCAGCAGCGGCATCAGGCACTCCAGTACCGTGTCCCCGCACTCGCGCAGCGCTGCGAGGATCCCGTCCCGCAGCTCTTCATCGGCCGCCACGAGTACGCGTCCGAGTGGCAGGGCCAGCTGCCGCAGCCGCGTACTGCGGGTCTCGGCAGGCCCGGTCGTTGTCCACAGCCGCAGACCGCTGTCCACCGCGGCCCAGACCCCGGCGGACAACAGCCGTGCCACCGCCGACGCCCGATGCTCACGAAGCTTCGCGCACAGCTCCGGCAACCGCTCGGTCCACTCGTACCGCATCGACTGGAGGTGGTGCTCCGACGCGAACCAGGCGTCGACGACCCGGCGCATCCACCCGGTCCCGTACCGCTCGGCCACCGCGGCGAGTCCGTCCGCGTGCTCCGGGCCGAGCGCACCCGCCTGGAACGGCTCCAGCAGCATCGCCGCGGTCTCGGCCGCGTCCAGGCCCGCGGCCACCCGCAACGCGCTGTCCAGCAGGTCGGGTTGCGGACAGATGCTCTTCCAGAACGGTGCCAGGGATCGGGCCTGGTCGCGCGCCCGGTCCACATCGCCCCGCGCAATGACGACGCGCAGTTCCTCCAGAGCCCACCGCGATCCCGCCTCGCCGCGTGCCGCGAATGCCCGCTCACGCGGCCACACGACGACGGCGGCCCGCCGGTACCACCGGTCCAGCGTGTTGCCGTAGTTGCCCATGTAGCCCTCGTACTGGGAGTCGTAGGGCGTCAGGTCCGCGTTCGCGGTGCTCGCGCACACCTCGTAGTCGTGAACCCGCAACGAGATCTCTTCGCCACCGGTGCCGTCCGGACCGGTCCACCAGCCCAGGGTGATCTCGTCGTCGACCAGCTCCTGCAGGACGTAGTCCCCGTCCTCGCCCGCATCGCCGCTCTCCTCCTCATCGTCCTCGTCGTACCCGTAGTCGTCCCAGGGATCCTCCCCCTCGGGATGGGCGTCCCAGGTCTCCTTCACCTCGGCCAGGGCCAGCACCGACTCGCACCCGGCCTGCCCGGCGGCAGCGCGCAGCAGAGCGGCACGCCCCGCGTCGGCGCCCTTGAGCCGCTCCCAGCTCAGGCCGCGCTGGGTGTACTCGTGATCGAGCAGATACACGAGCCGGTTCGGCGGCTCCAGCTCACGGGTGCCGTAACGCGGCTTGGCCGGCGAGCCGAAGTGCCGGCCCAGACTGTGCGCCAGCTCCGCCAGCGGCCCGGACACCTCGCCCGACGTCCCCGGCTCAGCAAGCAGGTTGAAGGTGAGCGTCACCCGGTACCCGGAGCGGACCGGAGTGACCTGGTGCCGGCAGTCGGCATAGAAAGCGACAAGCGTCAGATCCGTCTTCGAGGCACGGTAGGCGCACTTCCGCCCAGCATGCTCGACGACCAGTTCTCCCCCCGTGTGCGCCGAAGGCAGGGAGACCACCAGCGTGCCCACCATCGCGTCGTCCTTCTCCGAATCCTGGTGCGGAAGGAAGAACTGGCCCTTGCCGTACACCAGCATCGCGTGCGGCTCAGCCCGCAGCCGCGTCGCCGACGGGAGACCGAGAGCGTCCCGGAAATGCTCCAGCGCGCCGCTCAGCAGCGACGACCAGGAAGGACCGGCAAGGCTGAGCTGATCCGGCAGGATCTGCCAGGTGTCACGCACACTGGTGTCGCTCAGCGTCTGTTCGCCCCGCCCGAACAACGCCGGCCGTGCCTCCGAGATCAGCCGCTTCACCTGTGGCGCCCGTAGCGGAAGGCGCACCGGCCCGACCCCGGCCACCTCAAAGCCCAGGCCGGCCACCGGCGCCTCCAGCCGGGCGCTGAAGGCCCCCGCCGCCTTCGCCCCACCGAGCAGCCTGGCCAGCCGTTCCCTGGGTGTCACCATCACACGCCTGCCCTCCGAACCCTGCCGGCCCGTCGTCCTCGCCTCGATCCTACGAACCCGACGGCACCGCCAGGACCGTAACCGTGGATGGGCCCCGAACGAGGGGTCCCGGCCCATACCCGCCATATGAGCCGCAGCGCACAGCGGTAGTCTGCACGGCCGTGAGCGAGTACCAGTACTACGAGTTCCAGGCCATCGACCGGCCGTTGACCAAGGACGAACTGGTGCAGGTGCGGGGGCTGTCGAGCCGGGCCACGATCAGCGCGACGCACTTCGTCAACGAGTACCACTACGGCGACTTCCGCGGCGATGAGCGCAAACTGATGGAGCAGCTGTACGACGCTCACCTGTACTTCGCCAACTGGGGATCACGGCGCCTGATGCTGCGCCTGCCCACCGCCCTGCTGCCCGCCCGCAGCGCCGAACCGTACTGCGCGGAAGACGCCTTGACCCGCTGGACCAGGAAAGGACACCTGCTGCTCGACTTCTCCTACCAGGCCGAGGACGGCGGCGAGTGGGACTTCGAGACCTCCTTCACCCTCGCCTCGTTCACCACCTTGCGTGCCGAACTCGCCGCAGGCGACCTGCGCCCCCTCTATCTGGCCTGGCTCTCCGCACTCACCCGCTGGGAGCTGGAGGAGGACGTCGACGAGGACGAGTACACCTCCACCCTCGAACCGCCCGTACCTGCCGGCCTCGCCCACCTCACCGGCCCGCAACAGACCCTGGCGGACTTCCTTCACGTCGACCCGCGTCTGCTCACCGCGGCTGCCCGCGCCAGCGGTACCGCCCCTTCCCAGGCGATCGACAAGGACGCGCTCGCCGCCTGGATCCGCGCCCTGCCACCACACGAGAAGGACACCCTGCTGCTGGACGCTGCCCTGGGCACCGCCCCACAACCGGGCCCCGCCCTGCTGGCCCGCCACCGCACCGCGTCCCACGGCACAGCCCAACCGTCCACCGCTGCCCGGCGCCGCTCAGCCGCGGAACTCCTCGACGCCGCCCACGAGGTGCGCACCGAGCACACCCGACAGCAGGAACAGGCCCGCGCCCAGGCCCGCCGAGCCGAACAGCGGGCTCGCGAGAGCCACCTGGACCGCCTGGCCGAGAACACCCAGCAAGCCTGGCAGGACATCGCCCACCTGATCGGGAAGAAACAACCCGGCCCCTACGACACCGCCGTCACCCTCCTGAAGGATCTCCGCGAGGTCCACGACCGGGCCGGCACCCCCGAGGAGTTCGCCCGACGCCTCCATGACCTGCGCGAACAGCATCGCGGCAAGCCCTCACTGATGCGCCGCCTCACCGACGCCGGTCTGACAGCCCGCTGAGCCGCGCTCAGATGCGGTCGCGTGGCCCCTCGGCCAGGACGCGGAGCGCCGCGAGGGCAGCCAAGCGGCCTGCGGTGGACAGGGAGATCGGGGCGTCGACGGACCGGTCCCGCTCGTCGAGGTAGCCGAGTTCGCGGCCGGTGTGCCAGAACCTCCACAGCAGCCGCTCGGTGTCCTTCACCTCCATCGCGGTACCGTCATCGTGGGCGAAACCCGCAGCAAGCACCGGATGGACGGCATCGCGCAGGTCCTCGCGGAGCCGGGGCTCGGCCCACAGCGCGCCCAAGGCGCACTCGGCCGCCTGCCGCTCCGCCGCGGTGGTGCCGAGTCAGGCCAGCGCGGCCGTATGCTGACGCAGCTGGTGATCCGCCAGCTGGGCGCGCCCGGCCGCCGAGAGCTTGAGCGTGCGATGGCGCTTGGTCACCAGCCGGTGGGTGCGTGCGAGTTCGTGCAGGTCGGCCAGCTGGAACAGGTCCGCCTCCGAGCGCGGTCCCTTGCCGATCGGGTACCAGTGCGAATAGCGGGCGAACGCGGCAGCCGCCACCGCCCGTGGCAGGTAGCCGGCCTGAGTCAGGGTGACACCGCCGCCGATCTGCTCCAGCAGCCACCGCAGCGGCTCCGCCGTGTCCACGGGTGCCGCGGCCGGCTCCTCCAGAGCAGGCAAGGCGACGGCGAGCAGAGCGCGGCGCTCGGTCGGGGGCGCCGCGGCCCACAACCCGCGCCGTTCACGCCGCACGGCCTCCAGCGGGGCGCGGCCCTCGAACCCGGGCTGCACGGTGGTGAGCCAGTGCTGGACGAACCGTCGGCGCGCGGCCGCGAACGTACGCACGTCCGGGTCGAGCTCGCCCTCGTCCAGAACCTGCTCCAGCCGACGTTCGAGATTGGCACGGGCCAGCGCTTCCCGGACGCCCATGACCTGCCCCCAGCTCAGCTCGGGAACGTCCGGCGGAGTCGTGGGCGAGGCGGCCGCGGCCTTGTGGTAGGCCGCGAAACCCGCCTCCTCGGAGCGCTGCCAAGCCGCCAGTACCTGAACTGTGGTCGCGCTCGCACACACCGCGGCGGCCCGAACACGGCCGACTCCGGCCAGCAGATCGGCCAGGACGGCGACAGCCCGCCGCTGCTCAGGGGCGTCCGCGTGCCACTTGCGAGGCAGCTCGTACCAGCAGAACCGTTCGACCTCGGCCGCCGAGAGCGCGACGAGCGGGTCACCGTCGGGCACCAGCCAACCCAGCAGGCGCTGCGCCATCGCCTCGTCCGCCACCAACGCTGCCACCTCCACCGCACTCAGGCCCACCTGCCGATCCTCCCACGAACGGGAGTCCCGTCTGCGGGCGTCGCTGCGGCGAAACCTCACCAATGAACATCGCACCTCGGTAGCCCGGTTTTCCCTCAGCCTGTCGGAAAAGCACAAGCCGTACGCCGCCGACCACCATTCCCAAGGCACCGGAACCCCGCGGCTCCCCCAGGGTCGGCGAGGCGGTTCTGGCTGACCGTCACGCACGCTTGTCCACCGGCCGTCCACCGGCACATTCGCCCGCATGGGCACCCGAAGCGCTCAGTACATCAAATTCGCTGGTCAGAGCCCTTTCACGGCAAACTGGCAACCGAGAGCGAACCTACGCATTGCGATGCGCAGACCACAAGTGTCCGATGTGCCCGAATTCCAAGGTCAACGAAAACAAGAAACCCCAGTTCAGAGGCCTAACCCGAGGTTCACCATGGAGCCGCTTTCGAGATTCGAACCCGAGACCTACGCATTACGAGACCGTGAGCGATCGTGTTGCGTGTGCCCCGTCGTGCTATCCAGTGACACTTTTGCTGATCAGAGGATGTGCGACGGGTTGACCTGTGTCACCCCGTGATGCACTGTCCAAAGGCGTCCGTCCACCGGCTGTCCACCGGAGGGGCTGTCGTCGGCCCACCAGCGGGACTGAAACTGAGCTCCAGTCCCGCTGGAAACCCGTCGGATCTACGAGCGGAGGTTACTGTAGGAAATCCACAGTGGACTCGGGGTCCGGTCAGCGGGAGATTCGCCTTTCCCCCCTGTGCCCGGGCTGGCTGCGGTGCCCCGATCTCGGTGGCGAACGTGTGCAGTTCCTCGTGCCCGGGCAACTCGGTCAGGGCCTCGCCGACAGGGTGCGGGCCCGGCCGCACGACGGCCGTCACCCACGGCGGCGGCGCTTCAGCCTCGAGCCGAAGAGGAAGGCGCCACCGCCCGCGACGAGAACGCCGGCGGCCAGCAGAGTCAGACCCTTGGTGTCCTGGCCAGTCGTCGCCATGGTGCCCTGCACCGTAGTGTCGGCATGGGATGGCGACACAGCCGACGCCCCGGCGGAGGCCGAGCCGGTCGTGGCGCCCGTGCCCGAAGTGCCGGACGAGGCCGAGCCGGTCGTCGTATCTGTCCCTGTGATCGCGAACGATGCTACGACGGGCGACTGGTGGGCATCGAGCTTGCATGCCGGGTTGACCCGGCCCACGGGTTTGCCGTTCGCCTGCTTCCCGACGAGCGTCAGGTTGAGGTCGCCGACGGCGATCCGCACAGTGCCCCGCTTGCGGAAGGTGCGAGAGGGGACGGTGCCAGCCGCCGTGACGGCAAAGGCACGGTCGGCGTTGGGAATGGTGACCTTGTTGATGCGGAAGCGTACAGGGACTCTGAAGATGCCCTCCTGCGACCGCAGTTCGACATTCGTGTCCACCGTTCCCTCAATGGACTTCAGGTCCGCAAGGAGTGTGTGGATCAGATGTGTGTCTTCCTTACTCGCCGTCGTCGTCGCGTCGAACGTTAATTCCGGGCTGGGCTTGCCGACTGCGACCGAATCCGGGACATCCGTATGGATCTCCATCGGGACGGTCCGGCTGACCACAGAAACCTTGCACGTGTAATTCAGCGTGATCGAGGCCGGGCGCGCGGACGCGGTGCCGGCCCCGGGAGCGCCCACGATTCCGACCGCAACTCCTGCTGCCGTCACGACCCCAAGGGCGAACCTTGCCCTTGCCCTTCCCGAACTGTTCCCGAACCCCATGAGTTGTCCCCAATCAGTCGATCGATTGATCAATTGCGATATGCATCGGTCAACGCCTGTCGAATATCGCTGTGTCCATGGCGACGCTCGTCCGCTCTCCCATGGTTCCCGGCTTGCCCACCGAGTGAACTCCGCGGCTGGTGATGTCCTGGCGCGCCCTGTAGACGTGGGCCAGGTGGGTTTCGAGCCGAGCATGACGGAACTGGTAGACCGCACCGGCCTTGCGCAGTACACCTCGATCATGGGCGTCATCCAGGAAAGCGATCACTGCCCAGGGCAGACGCCCGGTCAGCGGCAACCACATGCGCGACAGGGCCGCCCACTGACCCCAGGCGGTGAAACTCAGCCCGTACCCGAGCCCGCCCGCGAACGCGCCCTCGATCCCGAAGACGAGCCCGACCAGCAGCCCGAGCACGGGCCCGGGCGCGAACCCGCCTAGTCGCCCGGGCGCGAGGCCCATGGCGATCCCGGCCGGGACCCCGAGCACGAGCAACCACACAAGCATATGGACGAATGCGTTCTTGCGGTTCGTCCTCAACAGGTCCGAGGCGCTGATAGCGGATGTGGTGTCAATAGGGGTTTCAAGCCACGCCATGATGGCAAACGCGGTTCCGGCACCGAAACCGATTTCCACCGGAAACAGCAACGCCCCCCTGATGCCGCCGCCGACTCCGTCGTCGAACCCCAGCGGTCCGACGATCAATCTGTCCATGAGCACCAGCACGACTGCGCTCGGCACCCCGAACACGAGCCCCAGCATGAACCTCCGGGCGATCTCGGCACCATTGCGCCGGGTCTCGCCGAAGATCTGTATGCGCAGAGTCGACGGCTTGGACCCCGCCCCTCTGGGCGCGAACTCGTACACGAACGCGAACACCAACCCGGCCACCAGTCCGTGCAGGAGCCAGACCAAAAGCCCCCGCACGATCGCGAACCCGAGCCCACGCGTGGTCGCGATCAAGTCCACGGGCAGGTTCCCGATCCCGGTCGGCACCCCCAGAGCCATCCCTGCGAGGAACCCGATCACGAGCATGCGGGTGGAACGGCGCATCGTGGCGCCCAGTTGCCACCAGGCGAGGTCATGGGTCTTGAGTTGCTCCAGGTGTGCGGCGAGGTAGCCGAGCCAGTGCTGGGCCTGTTGGGGCGTCCAGTGACGGCGGTGACGGGGACTGTCGGCGTCACGATCGTCATGCGGCGCGGCACTGTAGACGGCAGGGATGAATGCGTCCAGGAGATGGTCTTGCAGGGCTTCGGGCGTGGGGAAGTGCAGCAGCTTCTCGGGGTCGCGTCTGGGAGCGTCGCTGTAGATGGTGCGGGCCAGGGAGACCATCAGCGGGGTGGTGAGAACCTTGGCGAGGTTCGCCGTGCCCTGGCTGTACGGCCCTTCGCGCAACCGGGCCAGGACGGCATCCCATACCGTACGGTCCGCGCCGCCCTCTCTGATCGTCCGGCTGGCGCGGATCAGGTAGTCGGCGTAGTCGTCTACCGTGAGGTCCTCCAACTCGATGACCGCGGCGGCGGTGAGCACGTCGGAATCCTCGGAGCCGTTGACGGCCTCGGTGTATTCGTCGGGGCGGCTGGTGAGCAGCAGCGGCAAGGTGGTGGCCTGGTTGAGCGCTTTGAGCGCCATACCGTGCAGGCCGCTGGGGATCTCGTCGAAACCGTCGAGAACGGGCAGGATCTTGCCCGTGTCGACAAGGACGCGGGCCAGATTGCCTCCGCGCGTGGCTGGAGCCGCGAGGAAGGGGTGGTCACGCACCAGCTGGGCGCACATCCAGTCGCGCAGCGAAGTCGCCGCCGGATCCCAGGAACCCAGGCCGAAGATCACTGGTACCAGGTCGCCGGGGGTACGGGTATCGAGCCAGTCGACGAGGAAGCGCAGGGTCAGGATCGACTTGCCCGACCCGGCCTCACCGAGCACCACCAGCCGACGGGATGGGACGAAGGTGTACGCATCTACGATCTGGTCGAGTTCGCCGGCCAGCGGGAGGGGCGTTGCCGCCGCCCCGCGCGGGAGCCGGCGGATGTTGGCCCAGTTGTCGAAGACATTCCGGTCGGTGCACCGAAAGCGCACGGGGAGCGGGAACGGGTCGTGCACCCGCCGCTGCTCCTCCTCCCTACGCCACTGCTTGGAGACCTCGTCGGCGAGGGCCTCGGCCGGGTCGCCCTCAGCCGGCGGTGGATGTGGCGGCGGCGGTGGGAGCCGCGTGAGGTGGACGGCGCGGGCCGGCAGGCCGATCAGGTCGCCCAGTTGATCGATCTGGGCTTGGGTGAGGTGTTTGTACCAGCGTTGCACCCGGCTTGCCGTGAGCCTGCCAGCTCCGTCGGTGAGGTGATGCGCGCTGATCACTCCGATCAGGTACCCACCGCTCCACACCGCGGCTCCCGACATTCCCTCCCATGGGGAACGGCCCTCCGGATCAGGCCCCGGAGCGCCCACGGAGATCTCCAGAGTGCCCTTGCGCAGGTCCGCCCACGGCGTGGTCTTGCCCTGCGCATGGTGGGAATCCCGGTACCGTGCGGCCCTGTTGATTTCCGACGATGCGTTGTCGGGGCGTAGCTTGAATTTGGGGAACCCCAGCGCGTCGCAATCCACCGGCTGGGTGATGAGGCCGTACCGCACCGGCGGGACCTCGGCCGCGTAGAGCCCGCTGCCGCCCGGGTCGTTCGAGATCTTGAGCACCGCGACATCGACGTCGGAGTCCTCCCACAGCGGCTCCGGCTCGCCGGACAACTCCATTACGTCACCGTCCTCGGTGAGAAAGCGCAGCGTGACCGAGACCGCGTCCCGCACCACATGCGCGGCTGTGAGTACCGCGTTCCCGCTCACGCGGTAACCCGATCCGCGCCACTCCTCGCCTCCGCGCCGGGTGATGACGACCTGGACCACTCGACGTACGTCGAGCTCGTCCGGCCCGGGTGTCCCCGATGCACTGCCGTCCGCAGTGCTCATTGCTCGTTCGGGCCAGCGCGGCCGGAGACGAGTGCTGGCCGGTCAGGCGACCCTTGGAGGGTCGGCTGCAAAGTCAGTTTGACCAGTTGCGTCGAGGTGGTGTTCATCGTCGCGTCCGCACCGGACTCGACCACCCAGAACCGTACCTTCGCCCCCGCGTGCCCGGTTCGCTCCAGAGCGACCGACAATTCCAGCTCCATCGTCCCCAACTCGAAGCGCAGCGTCTCACCCTCCGCCGCGACGATCGCCTGCTGCAATTCCTCCCGCAAGTCCCTGATCACACTGGCTAACTCGATCACCCACGCCCCCTACACCGATACCAGTTGTCAGTCGCCAACGACTCTAGCCCTGTCAATCGCCAGTACGGAGCGATTCGGCACGGTCGCCGCGACCCCCAGCTCTCCAAGGAACTTCACGCGAGCGGCGTCGACCTCGTCACCTTGGACGTGAGACCTGTCAGGATCGGACAGCCCTGCCGCCGCTGATGACCCCATCAAAGATGGTCGTATTTCATCCGTCGGCCCAGGGACAGCGATAGGCCCCTGACAGAAAGTTCCGCCACGAGCGGCTTCAGGATCACCTCATCCGCACCCGTTCCCGGGCCTAAATCGTGACTGCCCCATTGCGGACACGGGGTCCACTCTTTATACGGTGGTCCAAATGCCGTAACAGAAGGATAAGGTGATGTTACGCCAGAATATCGGCACCGGCCGTCCGACAGCCTGGGCATGCTGAGCAGCGACCGTCGCGGGGGCGGCCGCGTTCGTTGGACTTCTCAGCGCCGGGCCATCGGTCGCAACGTCGGTTTCGGTTACTCCGAGGTATTCCTGCACGTTCCCGCTCATCGGCCCCGCCCCGGTCGCGATGACGATCACCTCGGAAATCCCGCAGGTCACGGTCGGTGTACCCACCGACCAATTCGTCGTCCATGCTTCGGCGCCGGTGACCGCCGTTGAGGCGACGCTGCTATGTGGCCGAACACGTTCACCTCGCCCTGCACGCTGGAAGCCGGGCAGAAAAACGCCGTGGCGTCCTTCGCCATCACAGCGCCGCCGCCCGGCCCCACCCCCATACCGCTGAACCCCCACCCCACCCCACCACGCCGACGCCCGGCCCGAAACCCATCACTGCATCACCCACGCCCAACCCCGCCAATACGACGCCGAATCCCAGCCCCACCACGACAACGCCCAACCTCAGCCCCACTCCCACTCCCACTCCCACCACCACCCACCCCAGTCCGCCGGAGCCCCACCGGCAGAGCATGTATCTGCCCTTGGTAGTCGGCGTGCCGCTGATCGCAGGCGCTCTGATCGCGGGCGGCGTCTACTGGATCAGCAAGTGCCGCAGGCACCGGGCCACACCCGGGTGACTACGGCCGTGGAAATAAAGGCCATTGACAGCAACCTGGGCCTCCCGACCCAACGAGGACGCACAGCGGCTATCCGCAATCTTGTCTCCAGGACCCGACCCCGGTGGTCGCCCGAATGCTCGGCTACAACGACGACACCACAATCCGCCTCACCGAAGAGGCCGGAGGCACCTTGCGCCACTATGCCCCTGGGGACCACGCGAGGTCGGCGTCAGCCGGGAGCAGGCCGAGGAACCAGACGATGGTGTCGGCCCAGAACTCCGGGTCCCCATCGCCGAGGATCAGGTTGCTGCGGTCGTAGTAGCTGGCGGTACGGGTCATGCCCTCCAGGTCCATCTGAAAGTCGAGGTAGTCCTCGTCGGAGACCGGGGTGTGGTGCGCGAAGATCTCGGCTGCGGCCAGCGCTCCCCCAGCCGAGCCGCGAACTGGTCCAGCGTCAGCGGCCACGTCCGGGGCATGGGGGCGGCGACGAAGATGGTGGTCATCATCGGGGCTTCTCCTCCGGTTCCATCGCGGTGGCCCTGGCCGGCCGAGCGGACCACCCTGCTGGCCCTGGTCATGGCCCTGCCCGAGCCCGCTGCCATGCCGCGAGTACTCGGGGTCGAGGAGTTCGCCCTGCGCAAGGGCCACCACAACCGCCCGCCGACCGCACCGTCCGCGAGGTGGCGCCGGTATCCGCTGTGCCACCGCAGGGACGGCGCTCCGCAGTCCGGACACGGCACCATCCGACCTCCGGGTTCGAGCCACGATGCGTAACCCCCCAGGGGCTCACTTGCTCCACGAGCACCCCGCCCAGGTGCGGTAGCACCGTCTTCAGCAGCTCCTCACACGCGGCGAGTATCACGCCGCCGATGACGGAGCATCACCGACGCACAGAAGCATGATCGGCTTCACGGAAATCTTGGCAGAGCCAGAATTCAGGCGTCGCCGAGAGGATCTTTTCAGCGACCTGCGAAGTGCGGTCCTAGAGATCACCCACAGCCTCAGGGAGTGGATCAGAACCATATGTCGTGGCCACGGTCAGTCCGGCGCGCGAGGCCAGAAGCACCGCCAAGCATCCGAGCCAAAAGCCGCCACTCTTGTCGGATACTCACGAGAGCGTCGGACCACGGACAGCACTGCCGCCATGAGCCAAAGAGCCAGTCGTCCTCGTCGGGATCTGAGCAGGACTGCACCCCGCTGCACGGCTGTCCACCGCTTGTCCACCGGAGACCCGCGATGCTAGGCGGATCCAGCCGCCCCGAAACTCAAAAGACCAGTCAGAGGCTTAAAGCTGGATTCTCGTCACAGAAGCGACACCTGAGACCTACGCATTACGATACACAGACCACACGTGCCCGATTCGCCCGGATCCCAAGGTCAACGAAGGGGAAGAACTCCAGGTCAAAGACATGACCCGGGGTTCATCATGGAGCCGCTTTCGGGATTCGAACCCGAGACCTACGCATTACGAGACCGTGAGGGATCGTGTTACGTGGTGTTCCGCCGTGCCGTTTAGTGACGTTGTGCCTGATCAGGGCACGTGCAACAGGTTGACCCGTGCCGCCCGATGCTGCACGGTCCAAAGGCGTCCGGCCACCGGCTGGCCACCCCGGGCATCCGTGCTGTATTTCGGCACCGGCTCATATGTACTGTCGCACCTCCACAGGTCACGGGCGTCTGTGACAAGCCTTGGCAGCGAATGCAGCCCCGGGATTCCAGGTACCAGCCGGCGAAAGCTCGCAGGTGGCTCAACGAACCGTCGCGGCATCCCGCATCCCGCGGAACCCTCTCTGCCGGCCTTGGGTGAGACGCCCTGCTTCGGCGGGTTGGCCTCAGAGGGCACGACAGGAGAGCCACCCCCTCATGGCCAGCACCAAGGCCGCCGGATCCGACCCGGCTCCCCGGCCGAAGCGCCGCACTTTCAGTCCCGAATGCAAACTGCGGATCCGTGGACGACGAAATCCCTACCCGGCGTCTCGGCCCGTTCGTCGAGCGTCGCCCGGACGGTGACGTCCATCGCGCCCTCAGACCGACTTCACGAAGTCGTACAGAAACGCGCTGAAGGAGTCGGCCACGCGTACCGGCCCGGCGGGGTCCTCAGTGAGGCAGTGGACCGCGCCGTCGGCCAGGTCGACGTAGTAGTAGATGTAGCCCTGGTGGGAGGCGACGAGCAGGGCGCGGCTCAGGTCGCAGTCGATGCCGAACTCCGCGCACATCGCCTCTGCGCCTGCCCGGATACCGAGCACCGCCGGGTGAAAGACGGTCTCCCCCGCGAGCGTCCGCCCGCAGCCCGCGCCCATGCACCGCAGGAACTCGGCGTATTCGGGATCCAGCGGCGCCTCCTGGTCCCGGGAGATCTCCTCCAGCTCGCCCTCGGAGAGACCCCGGGACTCACGGTCGTCGACGAGACCCTCGTCGACCAGCCGCTCGTACACCGTCCGGAACGGGCCCTCCGGGTACGCGCGTCGATCGGCGGACAGCCCCGTCACTCAGCCGCCTCCGACGCCCAGCTGGTCCAGCAGCCGGAAGAACAGTTCCTCCGCGAAGTCGCTGTCCTCCTCCGCGAACGTCGCGAGGAGGCCCGGTGAGTCGGGGGTGAGGCCGGCTTCCCGGGCCCAGGTGACCGCAGCTTGTGCGGCCGACTCCGGGAGGGGGAACTCGGCGTCGAAGTCCTCGTCGTCGTCCTCGCAGTAGGCCTCGGCGGCCTCGCGCGCGAGGCAGGCCCGCCAGTGGCCGCCCGTGCTGGAGTACCCCTCGACGAAGACTGTGTCGCTGTCCAGCACGAAGCCGGTCAGCGCCGGTGCCCCCGTCTCCTCGGCCAGTTCCACGAGCATCGCCGGGCCCTCGCTGGCGAGTTCCGGGCCTGGGTAGCGGCCGATCTGCCAGCCGCCGGGGCGGTGTTCGTGTTCGTCGATGCCGTCGTGCCGTTCGATGACGGCTTGGAGGTCGTCGAGCGGGGTCTCGCTGCGGCACACGACATAAGCCCCCCAGAAGCCCACGGTCAGGCCTCTCCGACTGTGCATCGCTGCAGTCGCTGTCGCGCCCAGGCGACGAAGCCCGGGAACACCCCGTCCGCCTCGGCCTTATCGACCAGCGCGGCCACGTCCGCGACCGGGTCGTCGTCGATGCGCAGCACGATCTCGCTCTGTGCGGCGCCCCACAGCCTGACCAGTTCGCCGTTCGGGTTGGTGCGGGTCTCCTCCAGGAGGGTCTTGCGGTCGAGCAGCCGCGTCATGCGCGGAAGGTCCTCCTCCACGAGGACGCGGGCGAGTTCCCGCCCGCACAGATCCCGCGTCCGCGGCTCCGTGAAAGCCCACCGGGACCTGAACGGCATCTCCTCGTCGGGCTCGTGGGCGACCTCGGCCGGCGGGATCACGGGGCAGGTGGCAAGGGCGCCACTGGCATCGGGGGCCGGCGGGTCGACGTGCTGCCGCTTGACGAATTCCCAGTACGGCAGCGGGACGACCGAGAAGGTCACGTCGAAGACGTGCCTGCCCGGATCGACGGCGTGGGTCTCGAACTGCAGGAACAGGTGGTCGCCGTTCCCGGCCGCGAAACGGAAGGTCCTGCCCTTCTTGGTGAAGCCAGCCGTCTTCATGACCGGGGCCACATGCTGTTTGACAAGGGTGTCCAGGGGATTCATGTCCGCCGCTTCCTGCTCACGCCGCCAGTTCGAAGAGACTGGCGGCGACGGTCGCGCTCACCGATACGGTCGCCGCCGCGCCGCCGCCCTCGACGACCACCGGCGCTGCCACGATGACAATGGGTACCAGCAACGGCCATTGGTTCACACCGTCCGTCGCCTGGGGCACGATACCGAGTCCGGGTTGGTCGATGGTCCCCGGATAGGGGCCCGGCCCCGGACCGGGTGTGGGCTGTGGCACGGGCTGGGACTGCTGCTGGGCCACGGCCGTCGGGCTGGAGCTCAGCACTCGCTTGAACTTCTTGTTGTTCGGCCTGCCGTAGATGACGGCCCCCGGCTCCGGTCCGATCACCTTGTCGCCGTTCACCACGTTGTACGGGCCGCCGATGGTCCAGCCCAGCACCGAGTTCTTCCCGTCGGCGCGCATCCGGTTGACGTAACACTGGGCCTCGGGAACGGCCTTGGACGCCACTCCCGCCGACTTGACCTCCCAGACGTAGTAGATGTCGTGGTTGGGGTCGTAGCCGACGATGTCCGGCACTCCGTAGCTGCACGACGCTCCGGGATTCTTGCCGGGGTACATGCACTTCTTGCTCGCACCCGGTACCTGCATCGAGGTGAAGATCTTGAAGTTCTTCACGCCCAGCGCCTTGACCTGCATCTGGATCACCTTGATGGCCCGGTCGCGGGCCTGGTCGTGCCGGGTCGTCTTGTTACCGGTGGCGGCGGCCGGCACCGGCGGCGCCGGACCGTCGTGGCTCGACCCGTCGTACCGGTCGGACTCCGGGTCGTTCTCGGGCTTGTACGTCCCGTACGTGCCGTTGCTGCCCGAGCAGTAGTGGGGGTAGCAGGATTCGAGGCCGGTGGGGTCGGACTGGGTGACCGGGTTGTTGTTGGCGTAGGTGTAGCCGTTGAGGGACTGGCCCTGATCCGTGGTGAGAACCGGGTCGACGCTGATGAAGCGGCCGGTGACCGGGTCGTACTCGCGGGCGCCCAGGTGGGTCAGGCCGGTGTCGGTGTCCGATGTCTTGCCGAGGAAGCCCTTGTCGTCCGCCCATGTGCCGGTGCCGCCGGAGCGGTTCCCCCCGAAGGGGGTGCTGTAGCGCTTGGTGACGGACTGCGTGGTCGACTCGACCGCCAGGGTGGAGGTGCCGTGCCGGTCGGCGGCGAGCCAGGTCAGGGTGTCGGTGCCCGACTCGTTGCTGCGCAGGGCGACGGTGGATGCGCCGGCAGTGTAGTAACGCTGCGCCCAGTACTTGGCGGTGGAGGTGCTGGTGTCGAGGTGGACCTCGGTGGCGCCGAGGTAGAGGATCGTCTCGCCCGTGGTGTCGCGGCGGATGAGGAGGCTGCCGTCGGCGTCGTACACGTAACCGGTGGTGCTGCTGCCCTCGACGAGCTTGCCGAGGTCGCCCTCCTCATTCCAGACGAGGGACTGGGTAGCGCTCCCGTCGGGGCGGGTGGTGGTGTTTCCGGTGGTGTCGTAGACGTAGGCGGGCGTGACGCCGGTGCAGGAGGTGGCGGTGGTGACCGCCGCCAAGGCGTGCGTACGGGTGCTGTCGTAGCAGTAGGTCTTCTTGGTGTCGCCGCCGGTGGCGTGGGTGGTCTCGGTGGACCGCAGACCGGAGTCCTGGTACTCGTACGACGTCCAGTAGGAGCTCGCCCCGCCGAGGTTGGCGGTGGTGCGGCCGGTGGCCGAGCAGTCGGCGGTCTTCGGGGTCCAGGCCTCGGTCAGCCGCTGGTGTCCGTCGTAGGCGAAGCACTGGTTGTCCGCCGCCGAGGTCCCGCCGCGCGTGGTGGGGTCGAGGACGGACGTGACGTTACCCGCGTCGTCGTAGGCGTAGTTGAGCTCCTGGAGCTCGTAGCCGTGGGTCTGGTCGGTGACCGCGGACTGCTTGAGGCGGCCGGTGCCCTCCTCGAAGGTGTTGGTGATGTACGCCTTCTTGGTGCCGGTGGCGGAGGAGGTGCCCAGAATCAGCTGTTCGGTCTCGCCCAGTGCCGAATAGCTGGTGCCGAGGACGTAGCCGCTGGCGCCGGAGACGGTGGTGGGCAGGCCGACGCCGTTGTAGTCGGTGTTGATCTGCTCAACAGCCAGACCGCCGGCGGCGGGCTCCTTGGTGTTTGGTCTCCGGCGTGTACCAGTACGTCATGGCGTTGCCGTTGAGGTCCTCGACGTAGTCGAGGTTCCAGCGCCAGGCCTGGGTGGCGGAGCGGTCGGCGAAGGCTGAGCCCTGGTCGTAGCCGGGTTCGCCGGAGTCGTCGCCGTAGACGGGCACGGTCCACACGGAGTTGGTGCGTTCGGTGCCGGCGCCGGTGAGCTTGTTCAGGCCGAAGACGTACTTGGTGCCTTCGCCGGTCGTCACCGTCCAGTACTCGCCGTTGCCGTCGCCGTTGCCGTCGCCGTTGTCGGCGCCGGTGGAGTGGGTGACGGTGGAGCCGTCGTCGTTCTTCAGCCGCCACACACCGGTGGTGTCGTCCTTGACCAGCTCACTGGACTTGCCGCCCAGGACGAGAGAGGCGTTGTCGTACTTCCAGCACAGGTCCGACTTGCCGCTCTGACCGTCCTTGTCGCAGCTGCCGTAGGACCGCTCGACATAGGACCTGGCGGTGAGGTCGAAGCCCTCACCGACCGGGGTGGACTGGTTGTTGGTCGAGGCGGTGCGCCCGTCGATGCCGTCGGAGTCGTACGACAGTTCCAGGTCGGGCTGGGGGCCGACCGCCGCGGGGGGTGTGGACAGGGGATACGACCAGGTGAACGCTCCGGAGGAACCGCCCGCCTCCCAGGTCGAGGACGAGGACAGCGAGGTCGCCGAGTAGTCGCCCGCGCCGGACTTGGAGGTGCCGGAGGTGGCGGCCAGGGCCAGCACGGTGGCGGAGGAGGCCGGGGCGAGCGCGACATCCGCCGAGACGGTCTGATCGTCGATGTCGTTGTCCGAGACGAGCGGCATACGAGTACGGCAGGCGGCCTTCTCGGCGGTGGTCAAGGCGCAGGCAGGCAGCCGGACCAGCCCCAGCCGCCCCGACCAGCCGCCCCCATACGCCGACGCGAATCCCGAGTAGTCCAGCGTGAGATGGGCCCGGCCCGGCTCCGTGGCCGTCGCCGTCAGCAGGACGCCCTTCACGTCGGCCGCCGCGGTGGCCTTGCGGTCAAGGACGCGGATCGTCGCGTCGCCGCCGGCCACATTGCCCACGCTGCCCGGGGCGACCGTGACCGGCAGCCCGCCGGGCTTCGTCGTCGCGCGGCCCGAGCGGCTGCCGGGTAAGGTGACGGTCGCCCGGGCCAGCTTCGGCCAGGCCGAGTGCTGTTCGGCCGTGGCGCGGCGGGCCTGCCCGGAGTTTTTCGCGCGCGCCGCGGCGACAGCCGTGCGGGCCTTATGCGCGCCCAGCCCGTTCACGGCCCGCACATCGCTGTCCCGCTGCTCGGGCAGGTCCGGCCGACCCAGACCACCGCTCGCGGCCTGCGCCGGCTGCACGGCGGGCAGCGCGCCGGTCGCCAGCGCGACGGCCAGCGTCACCACGATCTCCGCGCGTCTGCCGCGCAGCCAACGAACCACTCTCGTACCGGTGTTCACGACATACCCCTGTCAAGGCACGGCCGCGGGCGCGGCCACGGAGGGAATGGAGTCGAAGGAAGGCGGGCGTCGTCAGCCGCCGATCATGGTGTCGAGCTGGGTGCCGTCGGCCGCCGCGCCCACCCACATCCGGATGTCGGAGATCCGGCCGGGCAGGTAGTGGCCCCAGGCGCTGTTCACGAAGCTCTTGCCGACGGCGAGTTCACCGGAGCCGACGACCGCGGTGTACGGGGTGTCGGTGTCGTTCTGCGTGGAGTCGAGGTAGAGGGCGATGGTGCCGGCCTGCGCGTCGTACACGCCGGTCAGCCGGACCCGGCTGCCGACCACGGCCGCGCTGTCGGAGTCGACGGCGGTGAAGGTGCCGCCCGCGTCCAGGCGGCCGAACCGCCAGAAACCGACCGGGACTTCGTAGGGATTGTCGTCGTCGTCGAAACGGGTCTCGATGCCGGTCGTCTGGTACCAAAGGCCCCAGGCGGACCCGTCGGCGCTGCGCTGGCCGAGAACCTGGCCGATAAAGCCGGTGCCCTTGGCGTTCAGGGCGGTCTGGTCGAGTTCGACCTCGGTCGTGACGGTGAAGGAGCCGGTGTCGTCGAGGACCGGTCCGGCGGTGGTGGCCGCGTCGTCGGTGCCGTCCAGGACGATCGCCTCGCCGTCCAGGGAGGCGCCTCCGGTCAGCGAGAGCGCGCGCCCGTAGCCGGTGACGGTGTCGGCGAGCGACGTGCCGCTCGCCCCCTCCGGGTTCCAGGCGGCGACCATCTCTGTGGCCGTCGCGTTGCTGGTGGAGTCCAGCAGCCTGGCCTCGGTGGCGACCTCTGCGGGTGTGAGCGCCGTCTGGAAGACGGCGGCCTCGTCGATACGGCCCTTCCAGTACTGCGTGTAGTCACCGTAGACGTAGCTCCCGCGGCCGAACTGCAGTGTCCCGTCCGGGGTCTGCTTCTCGCCGCCGGCCGGGACGGCCACCGGGTCGCCCTGGGCGCGTCCGTTGACGTAGAGCTGGATGGTCTTGTCGTCGGCGTCGTAGACGGCGGCCACGTGGGTCCACACCTTCAGCGGCTGGCCTTCGAGGTCGGCCCCCTTGGTGACGTAGTGCCGGGTGCCTGAGCTGTCGGACCAGTTGAAGCGGAAGACGAACCGCTTGGCTCCGCCCGAGTAGTAGAGGACGAACCCGGAGTGGTCGGTGCCGGTCTGGGACATGACCGCCCGGTACGCGGTGCTGTCCGTCAGGTAGGTCCAGGCCGAGACGGTGTACGAGGACTGGGTGTTGACGGCGGCCGAGTCGGTCGCCGCGTAACCGGACTGCCGGGTGGTGTCGGAGGTGTCGTTCAGCCACAGGGAGCGGTCGCTGGAGCCGCGGCGGCCCCAGCCGGACCAGCCGGCGCCGGTGGTGTAGAGGGTGGCCGGGTGGCGGGTGCCGGCGGTCGTCGCCTCATCGGCGGCGAGGGTCTCGCCGGAGCCGACCGCGCTGTCGTTGAAGTGCCAGCGCCCGGTGGCGCCCTGGCTCTCCTGGACGTTGAACTTTACGCTCGCGTGGCGCCCCAGCGTCCGCTGCCCACGTTGTCCAGCGCCCGCACCTGGAGCACCTGAGTGCCGGCCAGGTCCGGGGCGATTTTCCGCACCACCGTCGTACCGGAGACCGTGGGCGACCAGGAGGTGGCGGAGGACAGCTTGTAGCGGTAGCCGACGACGGTGGTCGCGTCGCCGGACGCCGGGGCGAAAGTGAAGGTGCCCTTCACGCCGGGTCCGCCGGCTGGCGGACAGTCGTTGGCCGTGCAGGCGGAGTACGGGGTGCCGAAGGTGATCACCGGGGCCTTGGGAGCGGTGGTGTCGACCTTGAAGTAGCACCAGCCCTTGGTCGTCACCGTGCTGTGCGACTCCAGGTAGCCGGCGCCGCCGTTGTAGTAGGAGCGGGTGAACACGGCCATGCGGTACGTTCCGCCGTCGGCCAGTGTCACCGGCGAGCTGACCTCCACCTTCTTGCCGTCGCCCGTGTAGCCGGGGCTGACCGGCCGCACCGGTTCGGTGACCAGGCTCCAGGTGTTGTCGGCGTTCTTCTTCTGCACGTAGAAGTGAGTGCGCAGGTTGGCTTCGGACTCGCCGCCGGCGAGGGTCTGGGCGACCGCGCTGAACGTGGGCGTGGGGTCCGACAGGACATCGGGGTCGCTCCCGTCCGTCTCGCACGAGGAGATCTCGCCGGACAGGACGCCGGGGCTGGTGGGCGGGGCCGGGACGCCCACGTAGTCGACGTCGAGTACGGCGTCGTCGTCGAAGCGCTTCCAGCCATTGGGGTCCGACTCGTTGTACGCCTTCAGCATCAGGGTGAGGCGGGAGAAGTCGCCGGCCGCGAAGGCCTTCACCGTGTTGGTGAGGTTCTCGTAACTCTGCGACGGGTCGTCGTTGAACTCGATGGGCGCGTCCGGCTGGCTCGGGTCGCAGGCGGTGCCTCGGCCGGCCGACGCGGTGCGGTCGCCCATGATGTCCCAGTTGCTGGTCGGGCCCGGCCACCGGGTCGCGGAGGAGATGTTCGGGGTCCGCACCAGCTGCACGGTGGTATGGGTGCACGACATCGACCAACGCTCGGTCACCCGGAACGTGGCGTCGAGGACCCGCTTGCCGCGCAGCGCGGTCGGCGCGAACTCGAAGTACATGCGCTGCTTGTAGCCGGAGCCGCAGTAGTAGGCGTAGCCGCCGGTGACGTAGGTGCCGCAGTAGCCGACGCCCTCGCCGTCGTCGCCGCCGGAGAAGTTGTAGAAGGTGTCGCCGTCGGAGGAGAGCAGGGTGCGCTCGGACTCGCCCCAGGAGACGTCGGGGTCGATGTAGAGCGGGTAGACGGTGTCCTCGCCGGTCAGCAGGGCTGTGTCGGGTACGACGGTGATGGAGTCGGCGTCCGCCGTGACCTGAAGCACCGCGGAGGCGTCCCCGTCGCTGGGCCCAGCCGCCGGGTCGGGGGTGTGGTCGCCGTCGGACGGGACCTGTTCGTCCGCCGCGGTCAGCGACATGGTGGACACCCCGGACACCTTGGACGCCCCGGTCGTACCGGAGGTCGCCGCGTCGCCCGCGCTGTCCCACTGGCGGGCGGTCGGTGTGCGGAAGACGGCGTTGCCGTTGTCGTCGAGGGCGTTGAGACCGCCGCCCGCGCCCTCGCTCAGGGTCAGGCCCTGGACCCGCACGGGGAAGTCGAGCTTCTTCAGCTTGTCGCTCGCTGCGGCCTCGGGCGTCTTGACGACGAGCACCTCGCGGTAGCCCTCGGTGGTCGCGGTCATCCTGAGGTCCACGCCGGGCAGCACCTCGGGGTAGACGGCCGAGGCTCCGTCGAGGGTCGGCTCGGGCAAAGTGCCCGGCCAGCCGACGGTCAGGGAACGGTCACCCTCGGCCACCGTCACGAGGTCGGCGCCGGCACCCCCGCCGGAGAAGGACACGTCCGCGGCGCTCGCCTTCGGGCCGACGGTGCCGTCGGCGCGGCGCTCCAGCGTGGCGTCGGGCTCCGCCCAGGAACCGTCGGACTGCTTCGTGCGGACCGGCACGGTGGACAGGCTGAGGGAGAAGGTGGAGCCGTCCGGGTTGGCGTAGGTCGTGGCGTATTCGCTGCGCTCACTCTTCACCTCGACGCGTTCGCCGCTCTCGACCGCTTCTTGGGCGGCTTTCTGAGCGTCGGTCAGCTCCGGCTGCGTTTACTGCTCTTCGGCGGTGGAAACGGGGGAAGCCGGAAGCGCGTTGAGCGCCCCCATGCCCACCGTGAGGACGGTGAAGAGGGTCAACCATCTTCTGCGCGCAGGTCTTTGACGAGATGCCAGAACAGGTGTCACTACAGCCCCCCGTGAGCCACAAGTCCCCAACTGACGTAGTTTCTATTCCCTTGACTGTCCATAGTCAAGATTGATCGTCGGATTACCCACCCCTAGGATCAATTCCTCGAAATAAAAGGGAAGACAAAAGGAAACATATAGGGAACGAATCCTGAACAGTGGGCGATGACCTGTACACCGGCGGGCAGGAACACTCCCGCCAGGGCACCGGCAACGGACCACTGCCCGCCCTCGACGATGCCCTCCGTACCAACGTGAGGTGCAGGTCCTCAGCGGCCTTCCAGAGGTCCCCAGGACATGAACGAAATCGATCACGACTCGGCATGGACGCCTCGCCGCGCGGCGTCATGCGCGATGCACTCAAGCTGGTGGCGTTGCCGTCGCCCAGCACAATTCATCGTCGGGTGACGCAGGGCTCCGTCAAGTTCCGTGATTGCGTGGAGGGTTGGCGATCAGGCCGGTAGGGGGATAGCAGAGCAGGCACGGGGGTTCGTGATCATTGTGGTGTCGAAGCCAGATGATCACGAGGACGTCCCGTGCCTGCTGTTGCAGCTTCCCCTATCCCAGCCGTGCTGGAGAAGCTGGGTCCGCTGGATACGGACCGGATCGCTGACCTGCGTCCCTACCTCGAATCGGTTCCGGATCCGCGCTCACGCCGGGGCCGGTGGTACTCGCTGACGGCGATCTTGCTGGTGTGTGCCTGCGCGGCCGTCTGCGGCGCGAAGAGCATCGACGAGCTCGCCGAGTTCGGCGAGCGGGCCACGAACTCGCTGCCGGCATCCCTCGGAGTACGCCGTCACCTGCTCGGCTGGCGGCGCAGCCCCAAGCCGGTCACTCTCGGACGCGTCCTTCAGGCACTTGACGGCGACGCCCTGGACCAGGCCGTGGGCGCCTACCTTGCCGACCGGCACCGCATCACCGCGTCCGCGGACATGCCCAAGGCCCGATCGCGGCAGATCGTCGCCGTGGACGGCAAGGCCCTCAAGGGCTCAGCCCGCCTGGCGGCGCCGCGCCGGCACCTGCTCTCGGCGGTCACCCACGACCGCACTGCCACGACTGCCCAGGTCGAGGTCGGTGCGAAGACCAACGACGTGCGCCACTTCAAGCCCCTGCTGGCACCCCTCGACCTCGCTGGCACCGTCGTCACCTTCGATGCCCTCCACTCGGTGAAGGCCAACATCACCTGGCTGGTCGAGACGAAGAAGGCCCACTACATCGCCGTCATCAAGACCAACCAGCCCACCGCCTACACCCAGCTCGCCGCCCTGCCCTGGACCTCGGTCAAGGTCCAGCACACCGCCTCCGCCACCGCCCACGGCCGCCACGAGTCCCGCTCGATCAAGACCTGCGCTATCGCCGACAACCTCGGCGGCATCGCTTTCCCCCACGCCCACCTCGCCATCCGGGTCCACCGCCGCCGAAAGCTCACCGTCCGGCCCGAAACCCGCGAGAACGTCTACGCGGTCACCAGCCTCGCCGCCCATCAAACCCGCCCCGCCGACCTCGCCGCCATTCGCGGGCACTGGGGAATCGAAAATTCCTCCCACTACATCCGAGATGCCACGTTCGCTGAGGACGCCTCGACCATTCACACCGGCACCGGACCCCGCGCCATGGCCACCATCCGCAACCTCGCCATCGGCACCCTGAAGATCCTCGGAGCCGACAACATCGCCAAGACCACCCGCGTCATCCGCCACGAACCCGAACGAGCACTCGCCATCCTGGGCATCATCAACAACCCAGACACTCAAGGAACTTGATCAAGCCCTGCGGGTGACGCCCTCGGAATCGCACCCATTGTCGGGATACCACAATCAACGTTCTCCTGTGAACCGCCCATCTCGCGGCTGACCGGGAGCCGGTCTGCACGCTCGGCCACCACACGGCCACCGCGCCAATCCGAACAGCCCGAAGAAGAGCGACCGCGAGAAACAAAAGACCAGCTCACAGCCCCGCACAACAGAGCCGCCACCGACTGTAAACCTCAGACCTACGCATTGCGATGCGCAGACCACACGTGCCCGATTGGCCCGAATTCCAAGGTCAACGAAAGCAAGAAACTCCAGGTCAGAGGCCTGACCTGGAGTTCATCATGGAGCCGCTTTCGGGATTCGAACCCGAGACCTACGCATTACGAGTGCGTTGCTCTGGCCATCTGAGCTAAAGCGGCACGCCGTCCACACCCATGGTGCGATCAGCAACGTCGGCAAGTCTACACAGTTTCCGAGGGTGCTTCGCACACGCCCCGGAGAGGGCGTCCCGGGGCATGCGGCAAGGCTATGAGCAGTGCTTTCCGTCGGTCGGCGGGGTTCCTTCCAGCAGGTAGGCGTTGATCGCGGAGTCGATGCAGGCGCTGCCGCGGCCGTAGGCGGTGTGGCCGTCGCCGACGTAGGTGAGCAGCCGGGCCGAGGAGAGCTGGCGGGCGAGGGACTCGGCCCACGGGTACGGCGTCGCCGGGTCGCGGGTGGTGCCCACCACCACGATCGGGTCCGCGCCCTTGGCCTCGATGCGGTGCGGCTCGCCCGTGGCCCGCGTCGGCCAGTACGCGCAGTTCAGGGAGGCCCAGGCAAGGCCCTTGCCGAAGACGGGGGACGCCTTCTCGAAGGCCGGGAGGTCCCTTCGGACCTGCTCGGGAGTGTCGAAGGCGGGCGGGAGGTCGAGGCAGTTCACGGCGGCGTTGGCGAACATCAGGTTCGTGTAGTGGCCGTTGCTGTCCCGCTCGTAGTAGCTGTCCGAGAGTGCAAGCAGGCCGGCGCCGTCGTTCTCCTTCATCGCCGAGGTGAGCGCCTCGCGCAGCCGCGGCCAGGCCGCCTCGTCGTACATCGCGGCGATCACCCCGGTGGTGGCGAGGGCCTCGCCGAGCGTGCGGCTGTCCGCGTCGCCGGCCGGGATCGGGTGCGCGTCCAGGGTGCGGAAGAAGGCCGCGAGGTGGTCGCCGACCTGGGCCGGGGCCGTGCCCTTGCCGCCGAGCGGGCAGTCGGCGTGCCGGACGCACTCCTTCGCGAACGCCTGGAACGCGGTCTCGAAGCCCTTCGTCTGCGCCAGGTTCAGCTGCCGCGCGGACAGCGACGGGTCCATCGCGCCGTCCAGGACGAGTCGGCCCGCCCGCCCCGGGAACAGCCCGGCGTACGTCGCCCCGAGGAAGGTCCCGTACGACGCGCCCACGTAGTTCAGCTTCCGGTCCCCGAGCGCCGCCCGCAGGATGTCCATGTCCCGGGCGGCCTCCACCGTGGACACATGGCGCAACAGCTGCGGCGAGTGGGCCCCGCAGCCCTCCGCGAACTTCTTGTACTGCGCGACCAGCGTGTCCGTCTCCCTGCGGTCGTCGGGCGTGATGTCCGTCTGGGTGTACGCGTCCATCTGCCGCCCGTTCAGGCACTCGACGGGCTCGCTGCGGGCGACGCCACGCGGATCCATCGCCACCATGTCGTAGCGGGCGCGGACCTCGGCCGGGTAGCCGACGCCGGCGAACTGCTGGACGTAGCCGACGGCGGAGCCGCCCGGGCCGCCCGGGTTGACGAGGAGCGAGCCGAGCGGCCCGCCTTTGCCGGTGGCCTTCTTGCGGGCGACGGCGAGCCGTACGTCACCGGCGCCGGGCTTGGCGTAGTCGAGCGGCGCCTTCAGCGTCGCGCACTGGAAGCCCTCGACGCCGCAGTCGCGCCAAGCGAGCTTCTGTCCGTAGTACGGCGCGAGCGCGGCTGGTGTCGAACTCGACAGCGGGGCCAGCGCCGTCGGCGCCGCTTCGCTGGTCGCCGTCATCGAACTGCCGGCGGAACACGCGGTGACGAGCAGCGACGCTGCCGTGAGGGCGGTGGCCATGGCGCGGGCCGTGGCCTTGGTCTGGCGGGGGGTTCGCCTGATGTGCATCAAGCGATCGTAACGCTGGGCGATCATCTGGACGCGGTGCGTGGTTCTCATGGCTCTTACGGGTGATGGCGTCAACGACACGATGGCCTGAGCCCCGGACGGGTGGGTGGGTGGTGAGTTCCGGAGGGGGGGGAGGGACGCGCCCCCGGCGGCGGGACGGCGAGTTCCGGACCGGAGGGCCGCGCGCCCCAAGCGCAGGACCGCGGCGCCTCCAGGCGAAGGTTCGCGAGCCCCGGACAGAGGACCGCAACCTCCAGGCGAAGGGCCGCGAGCCCCGGGCGGAGGGGGCGGCGCCCCCGGAGCGGCGGCCGGGGTCAGCCCGCTCTCAGCGCCATCGTCATCGCCTCCACCGCGAGCAGCGGCGCCACATTGCGGTCCAGGGCCTCCCGGCACGCGCTGATCGCCTCGATGCGGCGCAGCGTCGCCTCCGGCGGACTGGCGCGCGCCACCCGCTCCACCGCCTCCTCGGCGTCCGTGTTGGCCATCGCCACGCGGGAGCCGAACTGGAGGGCGAGGACATCGCGGTAGAAGCCGGTGAGGTCGCCCAGGGCGACATCGAGGCTGTCGCGCTGCGTCCGGGTTCTGCGGCGCTTCTGCATGTCCTCCAGGTCCTTCATCACGCCTGCCGTGCCGCGCGGCAGGCGTCCCCCCTGGGCCGCGCCCAGCGCCGCCTTCATCTCCTCCGTCTCCTTGTCGTCCATCTCCTCGGCGAGCTGTTTGGCGTCCTCTGCCGCCGCGTCGACCAGGTGCTGGGCCGCCTTGAGGCAGTTGCCGACCTCATCGAGGCGGAGCGGCAGCTTCAGCACGGTGGTGCGGCGCTCCCGGGCGGCCGGGTCCGTGGCCAGGCGGCGGGCCCGGTCGACATGGCCCTGGGTGGCGCGGGCCGCCGCGGCGGCCACGTCCGGCTCGATGCCCTCGCGGCGGACGAGCATGTCGACGACGGCGGCCACCGACGGCGTGCGCAGAGTGAGGTGTCGGCAGCGGGAGCGGATGGTGGGCAGCACGTCCTCGATGGAGGGCGCGCACAGCAGCCAGACCGTGCGGGGGGCGGGCTCCTCCACGGCCTTGAGGACGGCGTTGGCGGACTTCTCGTTCAGCCGCTCGGCGTCCTCGACGAGGATCACCTGCCAGCGGCCGTTCGCGGGTGCCGTGAAGGACTTGCGGACGGTGTCCCGCATGTCCTTGACGAGGATCTCGGCGCCGACCGCGGCGACCGTGGAGACATCCGCGTGGGTGCCGACCAACGTCGTGTGGCAGCCGTCGCAGAAGCCGCAGCCGGGGGCGCCGCCGAGGGCGCGGTCGGGGCTCACGCACTGCAGGGCCGCGGCGAAGGCGCGCGCCGCCCGGTCGCGGGCCGCGCCGGGCGGGCCGGTGAACAGCCACGCGTGGGTCATCTTGGACGCCTCCGGCGGCGGCGCGTCCGCGGCGGCGGCGGTGACGAGGGCGTCGGCGTCCCGGGCTGCCGCGTCGAGCAGCTCGCTCACCTTCTCCTGCCCGACGAGGTCGTCCCACACGGTCATGGGTCACGCCGCCCTTCCGTCACGTTCCACGTTCCGGAATCCATTGTGCGGGTGCCCACTGACAACGGGTCACCGACCGCCTTCGGCGACCGGCATCCTGCGGGCCGGCCGGTCGCGGCAGGGCGCACGCCCACGCGGCCGACACCCCGAGGCGGTCAGCCGCGGCGCCCACGCCCACGCCGGTCCCGGTTCTCGTCGTACCCCTCGTCCTCGTACGACCCGAGCAGTTCGTCCGCCAGCGACGGCAGGTCGTCCAGCGGTGTCTCCTCGGCCCAGTCGGGCCGCGGGCGGCGCCGCGCCGCACTGCTGGCGTCGGCGTCCACCTGCGGCATCTCGCGCGTACGGTCCTCGGAGCCGCCGCTCGCCGCCGACGGACGCTCGTCCCGGAAGATGTCCCTCGGGACCCGGTCCGCCGGGTCATCGGCCGCTACGGGCGGCAGCACCGCCGTCTCGTCCGCCGCGCCCGGAGTCACCGGCGGCAGCACCGCCGTCTCGTCGGCGGCCCCCGGCGCGACCGGCGGCTGCGGCAGCTTCGCCGTCACCTCGGATTCGGACTCGGTCTTCCGCGCGGGGCGAGCGCCGCCGCCCCGCTCCTCGCGCACCGGACGCGGCACCGCCGTCTCGTCCGCCCCCGGAGTCACCACCGGCGTCTGCACGGTCGTGGCCTCGGGCGTCACTCCGGGAGCCGTCGGCCGCGGTGCCACGGGCCGCTGGGCCACCGCATCGGCCGCGGCCGCCGCCTCTGCGGCCTGACGCCTGGCTGTCTCGGCCCGCAGCAACGCCTCCTCGGCCTTGCGCTGCTTCTCCAGGCGCCGCGCCTCCTCCTCGGCGCGCAGCCTGGCCTCCTCCTCGGCCTGCTTGCGCCGCCGCTCCTCCTCGGCCTTGCGGCGGGCTTCCTCCTCGGCCCGGGCCTTCTCCTCGGCGAGGAGCCGCCGCTGCTCCTCCTCCGCCCGGCGTCTGGCCTCCTCGGCCCGCTGCCGGGCCTCCTCCGCCTGCCGTTCGGCCTCGCGCTGCTGCGCCTCCTCCAGCTCGCGCTGCTTGCGCTCCGCCTCCTCGGCGCGCAGCCGGGCCAGCTGCTCCTGGCGCTCGCGCTCCAGGCGCTCCTCCTCGGCCTTGCGGGCGGCCTCTTCCTCGGCCTTGCGGCGGGCCTCCTCCTCGGCGGCCTTGCGGGCCTCCTCCTGGGCCCTGATCTCGGCCTCGGACAGCGGCAGCACGGTGTCGAGGCGGTGCCGGATGACGGTGGTGACGGCCTCGGGCTCCTGCCCCGCGTCCACGACCAGGTAGCGACCCGGGTCTGAGGCGGCCAACGTCAGGAAACCGGCCCGCACACGCGCGTGGAACTCGGCGGGCTCCGACTCCAGCCGGTCCGGGGCCTCCGTGAACCGCTCGCGGGCGGTCTCCGGGGACACGTCCAGCAGAATGGTCAGGTGCGGGACCAGACCGTTGGTCGCCCAGCGGTTGATCCGCGCGATCTCGGTCGGGGACAGGTCGCGGCCCGCCCCTTGGTAGGCCACCGAGGAGTCGATGTACCGGTCGGAGATGACGACGGCGCCCCGCTCCAGCGCGGGCCGCACGACCGTGTCGACGTGTTCGGCGCGGTCTGCGGCGTACAGCAACGCCTCCGCGCGGTGGGACAGTCCGGCCGACGACACGTCCAGCAGGATCGACCGCAGCCGCTTGCCCATGGGCGTGGCTCCGGGCTCGCGGGTGAGGACGACCTCGTGTCCCTTGGCCCGGATCCACTCCGCGAGGGCCTCGGCCTGGGTGGACTTCCCGGCGCCGTCGCCACCCTCCAGGGCGATGAAGAAGCCGTTCGCGGCGGGTGCCTGCGCGGGGTCGTCGCCGCCGAGCAGCGCATCGCGCAGGTCGTGCCGCAGCGGCACGCCGGCCCGGTCGTCGACCTTGGCCAGCACCAGCGCGGCCACCGGCAGCAGCAGCGCGCCGACCAGCATCAGTGTGAAGGCGGCGCCGCCGTGCGCGAACACGAACCTGCCGTTTTCCAGGCGGTGCGGCCCGATGAGCGCGGCCACCACGGGCGCGACCAGCGCGCCGAGGGCCATACAGACCCGGACGACGGCGTGCAGGTGCTCGGTGGTGCGCGGGCGGCGGTAGTCCTCGGTCTCCTGGTCGAGCAGCGCGTGCCCGGTGTTGGCGGCCACGCCCGCGCCGACCCCGGCCAGCGTGACAATCAGCACCACGCTGGTGACGTCCGGGACAAGCCCGGCGACGAGCAGGGCCACACCGGTGAAGGCGATGGCCAGCGCCAGCATCCGGCGGCGCGAGAGCGACGGCAGGACGGCGGGGGCCGTACGGATACCGACGACGACTCCACCGGTCAGCCCGAGCACCAGCAGGCCGTAGAGCACTGGGCCGCCGCCCAGTTCCGTGGCGTGCAGCACCGAGACGGCGACGGCCGCGGCGATCGCCCCGGCGACGGCCGCGCAGGCCGGCACCAGCAGCGGGATCGCGCCGGTGCGGCCCTTGTCCACGCCGGTCCCGGTCCTGGGGCGGCGCAGCCCTTCGAGCGGGGACCGCGCGCGCGGGGTGCGCGTGCCGGGCAGCTCCAGGAAGGTCACCACCGACAGGGACGCGGCGAACAGCCCGGCCGCCACATACGAGCCGAGCGCCGCCTGGTGCTGGTCGAACCAGTCGACGCCGGTGCCGAGCAGGTTGTTCAGAAGAGCCCCGACCACCAGGGCGGCGGCGGCCAGGGGGACCGCGGCGAAGCTCGTACGCAGCGCAAGGCGACGCAGGGCGTCCATGTGGTCCGGCAGCGGCCGCACCGTCGCGCCCTCCGGGGGCGGGGCGGGCAGCAGCGCGGGGGCCGCGCTCTCCCGGCACACGGCCCAGAAGCGCTCGGCGACCCCGGTGACGAACACCGTCACCAGGATGACGGCGAGCGCGTTGTCCGGTGTCCAGTCGATCCAGAGCGGGGCGACGATCAGCAGCGCGGCCCGCAGACCGTCGGCGCCGACCATGGTCCAGCGGCGGTCGAGCGGACCTTCCTGGGACGTCAGGGAGGTGAGCGGGCCGAGGAGGACGGCGCCGAAGAGCAGCGTCGCGAGGATGCGCGCCGCGAAGACGGCCGCCACCGCGAACGCCACGCCCCGGTAGCCGCCGCCGAACGAGCCCTGGGCGATGGCCGTCTGGAGGGCGAGCACGACCAGCACCAGGAGCGCGAGGGTGTCCCCCACGCCGCTGACCAGCTGTGCGCTCCACAGGCGCTTCAGCTCCGGCTGGCGCAGCAGGGCGCGGACAGCGCGCTCGCGGGAGTCCGCCACGAGTGCGTCGTCGGGGGTCGTGCTGTGGGCCGTTGGCTGCTCGGCTCGCGTCATGCGTTCAGCCTATCGGCAGCCACTGACAGCCCGCGGCGGGCGTGCGAACGTGTGCACGCCCCGACACCGAAGTGATGCCTGGGCGTGCCCTTTGCGCACCGGATGTGCGCGATGCGTGAAGGACCGGTCGGCCACCGCACACCTGACCTGCCGGAATCTGCACATCTGATGGAGCGGCCGACCACCGGACCGACCGGACGCGGCCCGGCCCCGGCCGGGTGTGGCCCTCAGTCCTCCGTAGCCGCCTTCGAAGCCGTCGCCTTCTTCGCGGTGGTCTTCTTGGCCGTGGTCTTCTTCGCGGCGGCGGTCGTCTTCTTGGCAGCCGTCTTCTTGGCGGCGGTCTTCTTCGCCGGGGCGGCCTTCTTCGCGGGCGCCTTCTTCGCCGTCTTCTTGGCGGGCCCCTTCGCCCGCTTCTCGGCGAGCAGTTCGAAGCCGCGCTCCGGGGTGATCGTCTCGACGCTGTCGCCGGAGCGCAGGGTCGCGTTGGTCTCCCCGTCGGTGACGTACGGTCCGAAGCGGCCGTCCTTGACGACCACCGGCTTGCCGCTGACCGGGTCCGCGCCGAGTTCCTTCAGCGGGGGCTTGGCGGCGGCGCGGCCACGCTGCTTGGGCTGGGCGTAGATCGCCTCCGCCTCCGCCAACGTGATCGTGAAGAGCTGGTCCTCCGACTGCAGCGAACGCGAGTCCGTGCCCTTCTTCAGATACGGCCCGTAGCGCCCGTTCTGCGCGGTGATCTCCACGCCGTCCGCGTCCGTGCCGACGACCCGCGGCAGCGACATCAGGCGCAGCGCGTCCGCCAGCGTCACCGTGTCCAGCGACATCGACTTGAAGAGCGAGGCGGTGCGCGGCTTGACGGCGTTCTTGCCCGTCTTCGGGGTGCCCTCGGGGAGGATCTCCGTGACGTACGGGCCGTAGCGGCCGTCCTTGGCGACGATCGGACGCCCGGTCTCCGGATCGGTGCCCAGAGGGCGCTCGCCGCTCGGCTTGGCGAGGAGTTCCTCGGCCAGTTCGACGCCCAGCTCGTCGGGCGCCAGGTCCTGCGGGATGTCGGCGCGCTGGTGCTCCTCGGTGTCCTTCTCGCCACGCTCGATGTACGGGCCGTAGCGGCCGACCCGCAGCACGATGTCGTTGCCGACGGGGAACGACGACACCTCGCGCGCGTCGATCGCGCCCAGGTCGGTCACCAGCTCCTTGAGGCCGCCGAGGTGATCCCCGTCGCCGTTGCCGGCGTCGGCGGCGCCGCCCGTGGCCGTGCCCTCGCCGAAGTAGAAGCGCTTGAGCCACGGCACGGCCTGGGCCTCGCCGGCCGCGATGCGGTCGAGGTCGTCCTCCATCTTGGCGGTGAAGTCGTAGTCGACGAGCCGCCCGAAGTGCTTCTCCAGGAGGTTGACCACGGCGAACGACAGGAAGGACGGCACCAGGGCCGTGCCCTTCTTGAAGACGTAGCCGCGGTCGAGGATCGTGCCGATGATCGACGCATACGTCGACGGGCGGCCGATCTCGCGCTCTTCCAGCTCCTTGACCAGGCTGGCCTCGGTGTAGCGGGCCGGAGGCTTGGTGGCGTGCCCGTCGACCGTGATCTCCTCGGCGCTCAACGCGTCGCCCTCGGCGACCTGCGGCAGCCGGCGCTCGCGGTCGTCCAGCTCGGCGTTCGGGTCGTCGGCGCCCTCGACGTACGCCTTGAGGAAGCCGTGGAAGGTGATCGTCTTGCCGGACGCGCTGAACTCGACGTCCCGCCCGTCGGCGGCCGTGCCACAGATCTTCACGGTGACGCTGTTACCGGTCGCGTCCTTCATCTGGGAGGCGACCGTCCTCTTCCAGATCAGCTCGTAGAGCCTGAACTGGTCGCCGGTCAGACCGGTCTCGGCGGGCGTGCGGAAACGATCTCCCGAGGGCCGGATCGCCTCGTGCGCCTCCTGCGCGTTCTTGACCTTCCCGGCGTACGTACGCGGCTGGGACGGCAGGTAGTCGGCGCCGTACAGCTGCGTGACCTGGGCACGGGCGGCACTGATCGCGGTGTCGCTCAGCGTCGTGGAGTCCGTACGCATGTAAGTGATGTAGCCGTTCTCGTACAGCTTCTGCGCGATCTGCATGGTCGCCTTCGCGCCGAAGCCGAGCTTGCGGCTGGCCTCCTGCTGCAGCGTCGTCGTACGGAACGGGGCGTACGGCGAGCGGCGGTACGGCTTGGACTCGACGGACCGGACCGAGAAGCGGGTGTTCTCCAGGGCGACGGCGAGGGCGCGGGCGTTCGCCTCGTCGAGGTGGAGGGTGTTCGCGCTCTTGAGTTGTCCCAGGGAGTCGAAGTCGCGGCCCTGTGCGACCCGCCTGCCGTCGACGCTCTGCAGGCGGGCGACGAGCGACGACGGGTCCGACCGATCCCCCGCGCGGCCGGATGGGGGTCCCCCCGCGGGAGCGAAGCCGACCGTGGGGGAGAAGGTGCCCGTCAGGTCCCAGTACTCAGCAGAACGAAACGCGATGCGCTCGCGTTCCCGCTCGACCACCAGCCGGGTGGCGACGGACTGGACCCGGCCGGCCGACAGGCGCGGCATGACCTTCTTCCACAGGACCGGCGAGACCTCGTAGCCGTAGAGGCGGTCGAGGATGCGGCGGGTCTCCTGGGCGTCGACCAGCTTCTGGTTGAGCTGGCGCGGGTTGGCGACGGCCGCGCGGATCGCGTCCTTGGTGATCTCGTGGAAGACCATCCGCTTGACCGGGATCTTCGGCTTGAGGACCTCCTGGAGGTGCCAGGCGATCGCCTCGCCCTCCCGATCCTCATCGGTGGCGAGGAAGAGTTCGTCGGAGTCCTTCAGCAGGTCCTTGAGCTTCTTGACCTGCGCCCTCTTGTCGGCATTGACCACATAGATGGGCTGGAAGTCATGCTCGACGTCCACCCCGAGGCGGCGCACCTCGCCGGTGTATTTGTCCGGCACCTCCGCGGCGCCGTTGGGAAGGTCGCGGATGTGCCCGACGCTCGCTTCGACTACGTAGCCGGGGCCGAGATAGCCCTTGATCGTCTTCGCCTTGGCAGGCGACTCGACGATGACAAGTCGGCGGCCGCCCTGTGCGGTCTCGCTGGTCGGGGACAACTTCGCTCTTCTCTCCGGTCGACGCTGGGGCCTCCCCAGGTCTTTCGTCCCGGGGTCGGGTGGTGGTGACGCTGCGGAGTGTGACGGTACATCCCGCCCCCGTGTCAAACGGGAAAAGCCCGCAACGGCCACTCGAACGGTAACCCGACTACCGCCATTCCTGCCGCCCGGATCGTTCGACGACCCGGGCGGCCATGCCCGGAGGGTGACGCTCCCCTTACACACGGAACAGCAGGCGTGGCGCCCTCAGATGCGGGTGAAGCAGTACGTCCCGAGGCCTAGCGCGATCGCCGAAGCGAGGCCGGCGAGGGTGGCCGATGCGACCCGACTCACACCGTGGGCGACCGTCTCACGACGGTGCAGCCGCGTGCCGGTCCAGGCCAGCAGAGCGCCCCCGAACAGGGCGAACACCACTCCCGCGAAGATCGCCGGTCCGCTCTCCATGATTCCTCGCGCCCCTTTCCTTCCGTCCGTGCGTACCCAGCGCCGGGAGACTGGCACGCGCGGACGGCGGGCGGACGAATCCGAGGTGAACGCCCGGTCGACGATCCTTCGAGCACGCGCCCGACTCCCACCCACCCAAACCGGCCGCCCACATCGTTCCGGCCGATTCCCGCTACGAATGACGTATGGGTCACAGACGGCGGGGGCACGCATGACGACCGGGGTGTGGAGGGCGGTCAGGGCGTGGAAGGCCACATGGGGTGTGGAGAGGCGCGGTCGGGCCGTTGGATCGTGCACGGGCCGCGGAGGGCGCGCATGGGTCACGGAGGGCGGTCGGGCCGCAGCGGGCGTGGCGGTCGGGCAGCAGCGGGCGCGCGGACTTCAGAGCACACGCGGGTCACAGCGGACGCCCGGCCACGGAGGGCGCACGGTTCATGGATGGCAGCGAGCCGCGGAAAGCGGGCCGGGGCACCGATGGCGGCCGGGGCACACAGGGCGCCCGGTCCGCTCGGGAGAGGGCATACCCCAAGGGCCGCCAACCCACAGCAGGCGCACCCGCCGGTCGCACGGCGCCGTCGGGGAGGCGCCATGGAACGCTTCGCACCCCGGATCGGCCCCCGATCGGCCCCGGCTCGCGTCGCACCACGGCCGCATCCGTACGCCCAAGCCCGATCCCCACAAGAGGCGCGCCCCGACCCAAGCCCCTCGCAGGCGTGCTCGCGGTCGCCTGCCACCGTGGGCCATGGCCGAGCCACCTCCCGTCGCGAGCGCACCCCGGCCGCAACCCACGCGCGCGTCCCCGGTCATACGCCGCGGTCGACGCGTCCCCGAACACCTCCACGCAAGGCGCACTCCGATGCACCGGTCCACCGGTCCGCCGCACCGGGACCCGGCACCCCAGCGCGCCGCACCGCACCCCCCGCCCCAAGCCCCACCGCAACGCGCATCCCACCCCCGGCCCACCGCAGGCGAGCCTGGTCACGGGCTTCGTGAGGGTGTCCCGGCCAGGGCCGGAGCGGGGCCGTCAGCCGGCCGGTTCCAGGAAGCCCTGCTCTACGAGGAGGCGGATCTGTGTCGGCGTGCGATCGCGCAGGACCACCGGGTCCTCGCCCATCAACTGGGCGATGGCGTCCAGGATGCGGCCCGCGCTCAGCGTGCCGTCGCACACGCCCGCGAAGCCGGCGCCGACGGTGTCCACCTTGGTGGCGCGCCGCATCCCGCGGTTCTGGCGCAGCACGACATGCTCCGGGTCCTCGGCGCCGGGCAGGCCGACCTGCTCCTGGACGACCTCGGCGACGAGCCGGAAGTGGCTGTCGAGCAGCGCCGCGTCGTCATGCTCCCGGAGGTAATCGAGGCGCGCGAAATGCGCCCGGACCGCCTCGCCGAGCGGCTGTTCGATCGGATGCGGCCATTCCTCCACGATGACGGAGGGCGCTACGGCCGCCGTTCTGCGCAGCGTGATCCACCCGAACCCCACCGCCTTGACCTTGCGCGCCTCGAACTCGTCGAGCCAGGCGTCGTACCGTGCCTGGTACTCGGCGGGGTCCCCACGGTGGTCGCCAGCATCCCTCAGCCACAGCTCGGCGTACTGCGTGATGTCCTGTAGCTCACGCTGCACGACCCACGCGTCACACCCGCGCGGCACCCACGACCTGATCCTGTCCTGCCAGTCCTCCCCTTCCACGTGCTGCCAGTTGGCGAGGAACTGCGCGAACCCGCCCACGATCAGCCGTTCCCCCGATTGCTGAACGAGCGAGCGGCACAGATCGTCCCCGCCCATTCCGCCGTCGCGGTAGGTAAGCCGAGCGCGAGGCGAGATCACGAAGGGCGGGTTCGAGACGATCAGGTCGTAGGTCTCCCCCTCCTTGACCGGCTCGAACAGCGAACCCTCGCGCAGGTCGGCGGCCGGGGCGCCGGACAGGGCGAGGGTCAGCGCGGTGATGTGCAGGGCGCGCGGGTTGACGTCGGTCGCCGTCACGCGCGTGGCGTGCTGTGCGGCGTGCAGGGCCTGGATCCCGGAGCCGGTGCCGAGGTCGAGCGCGGCGGCGACGGGCGTACGGACGGTGATGCCGGCGAGCGTGGTGGAGGCGCCGCCGACGCCGAGCACGACCCCCTCGTCGCGGTTCCCGATGCCGCCGGCTCCGCCGACCGCGCACCCGAGGTCGGACACGATGTACCAGTCCTCGCCGCCCGGACCGCCGTACGGCCGTACATCCACGGTCGCGGCGACCTCGTCGCCACCCGTGCGCACCAGCCAGCCGCTCTCCAGGCACTCCGGGACGGGCAGCACGTCCGCCACGCGCGCGTACGGGACGGGCTGCTGGAGCAGGAACAGGCGTACGAGCGTCTCCAGCGGTGTGTCCCCGCGGGTCGCCCGGAGCGCGGGCACGGTCTCGCTGCGGGCCAGTGCCGCATAGGCCGGGGCGCCGAGCAGTTCGAGCAGCCCGTCGGCGGTGAAGGAGGCGTCGAGCAGGGCCTCGCGCAGCCGGGCGGTGACATCGGGGCGGTCGGAGGACGGCGGGGAGGACAGGGTGGCGTTACTCACGTGTCCCATTGTGTCCGCTCACGCGGGCGGCGCACGTACCCATGCGCTTCCGGAGTCGGCCCCGCCCCAAGCACTCTCGGAGTCAGCCCCGCCGCAGCCCCGGGATCAGCTCGCGGCCTGCGAGGCCGACGCGGACGCCGACTTGCAGGTCTCCTGCTTGGCCATCGCCTTGCCGACATCGCCCTCTTCCAGGTTCTTCAGCGCGTCGTTGCCGGTCTTGCTCAGCTTGGACAGCTCCGTCGCGATGTCCTTGAGGCCGTCGGCGAACTTCCCCTGATCTTTGGTGTCCAGCGCGTCGACCTGCTTCTTCAGGGACGCGTACTGCGCCGAGATGGCGTTCAGTTCCTTGACCGCGTCCTGCTGCTTCTTCTCACCGTTGTCGACGGCGGGCGCCCCGGCCGAGCCGACGGCGGCGCCGATCGCCTTATAGGCGTCCGACATGTCCTGAAAGGACTGCGCATCCGTCTTCTGTACATCCGTCGGCGCGCTGTTGTCCGAGGTCTGCTTCTGGATCGCGGTGTTCGCGGCCGCGATCTTCTTGGCCTGCGGCTGCACCGCGTCGCAGACCTGCTTGGCCCAGGCGTCCAGCTTTTCGTTGGTGTCGTCGCCGCCGCATCCCGTCAGCGCCAGCGCCAGTACCGCACCGCCGGACAGTGCGGCCGCGAGCTTCTTGTTCACCGGATCGGTCCCTTCCATCTCGGCCCCCGGACCCTACACGCCACACCGCCCACACCCCCACGTCGAACATCCGCTAAGAACACTTTTAAGGGCATTTACTCCAAGTGAATCCAAGCGAGAGAAGGCTCACGGTGCAGGACGGTGCAGGGGCGCGCGTGGACACGAAGCGGGCGGGCGGCACGTCAATGCGCGCCACCCGCCCGACCGTTGAGCGAAATCGGTAGGACCCCTACGAAACCACCGCGGGATCGGCCGACTCGGACACCCCCTCGGCGTTCTCGTCGTCGTCCCCCACGGCGATGCCACGCCGCTTGGAGACGTACACCGCACCCACGATGACCACGAGCGCGAGGATCGCGATCAGGATCCGCATGCCGAGGCTCTTGTCGCTGCCGTAGGAGAACTTGATGATGGCCGGCGCGATCAGCAGCGACACCAGGTTCATCACCTTCAGCAGCGGGTTGATCGCAGGCCCCGCGGTGTCCTTGAAGGGGTCGCCGACCGTGTCGCCGATCACCGTGGCCGCATGGGCCTCGCTGCCCTTGCCGCCGTGGTTGCCGTCCTCCACGAGCTTCTTGGCGTTGTCCCAGGCACCGCCGGAGTTGGCGAGGAACACGGCCATCAGCGTGCCCGCGCCGATGGCGCCGGCCAGATAGGAGCCGAGCGCGCCGACGCCGAGCGTGAAGCCGATGAAGATGGGCGCCATCACGGCGAGCAGACCCGGCGTGGCCAGCTCCCGCAGCGCGTCCTTGGTGCAGATGTCGACGACCCTGCCGTACTCGGGCTTCTCACTGAAGTCCATGATCCCGGGCTTCTCGCGGAACTGCCGGCGCACCTCGAACACCACAGCACCCGCCGACCGCGACACGGCGTTGATGGCGAGCCCGGAGAAGAGGAAGACGACCGCGGCGCCCGCGATGAGGCCGACGAGGTTGTTGGGCTGCGAGATGTCCATCATCAGGGTCATCGGCGTGCCCGCCCCGGAGAGCTTCGCGCCGACGTCGTGCGCCCCAGTGGTGATCGCGTCGCGGTACGACCCGAACAGTGCCGAGGCCGCGAGGACCGCGGTGGCGATCGCGATGCCCTTGGTGATGGCCTTGGTGGTGTTGCCGACCGCGTCCAGGTTGGTGAGCACCTGCGCGCCCGCGCCCTCGACGTCACCGGACATCTCGGCGATGCCCTGCGCGTTGTCGGAGACCGGGCCGAAGGTGTCCATGGCGACGATCACGCCGACGGTGGTGAGCAGACCGGTGCCGGCCAGCGCGACCGCGAACAGGGCCAGCATGATCGACGTGCCGCCGAGCAGGAACGCCCCATAGACGCCGAGACCGATCAGCAGCGCGGTGTAGACGGCCGATTCCAGACCGATCGAGATGCCTGCGAGCACGACGGTGGCCGGACCGGTGAGCGAGGTCTTGCCGATGTCGCGCACGGGGCGGCGCGTGGTCTCGGTGAAGTAGCCGGTGAGCTGCTGGATCACCGCGGCGAGCAGGATGCCGATCGCCACCGCGACCAGGGCGAGGATCCGTGGATCGCCGTCCTTGCCGCTGATCGCCGCGTCCGTGACGCCGCTGAGGTCCGAGTATTTCCCGGGCAGATAGACGAAGACCGCCACTGCCACGAGGGCGAGCGAGATCACCGCCGAGATGAAGAAGCCGCGATTGATCGCGGACATGCCGCTGCGGTCGGCCCGGCGCGGGGCGACCGCGAAGATGCCGATCATGGCGGTGATCACACCGATGGCCGGCACCAGCAGCGGGAAGGCGAGCCCGGAGTCGCCGAACGCCGCCTTGCCGAGGATCAGCGCGGCGACCAGGGTCACGGCGTACGACTCGAACAGGTCGGCCGCCATGCCCGCGCAGTCGCCGACGTTGTCGCCCACATTGTCGGCGATGGTCGCGGCATTGCGCGGATCGTCCTCCGGAATGCCCTGCTCGACCTTGCCGACCAGGTCGGCGCCGACGTCGGCGGCCTTGGTGAAGATGCCGCCACCGACACGCATGAACATGGCGATCAGGGCGGCGCCGAGGCCGAAGCCCTCCAGCACCTTCGGCGCGTCGGCCGCGTACACCAGCACGACACAGGAGGCGCCCAGCAGGCCGAGCCCCACCGTGAACATGCCGACGACACCGCCCGTGCGAAAAGCGATCTTCATGGCCTTGTGCGAAACGGTGGTGAGGTCCTTTTCCGGCTCTCCCTGCGCCGGTGTCGCTTCCCGGGCCGCCGCGGCGACGCGCACATTGCTGCGTACGGCCAGCCACATGCCGATATAGCCGGTGGCCGCAGAGAACGCCGCGCCGATCAGGAAGAACACCGAGCGTCCGGCACGCTGATTCCAGTCGTCCGCGGGCAGCAGCATGAGCAGGAAGAACACGATGACGGCGAATACGCCGAGCGTGCGCAACTGCCGGGCCAGATAGGCGTTGGCGCCTTCCTGGACCGCCGCCGCGATCTTCTTCATGCTGTCGGTGCCCTCGCCGGCCGCAAGTACCTGGCGCACCAGGATCCCGGCTACCACGAGCGCGGCCAGTGCGACGGCCACGAAGACCGCCACCAGGACACGGTTGCTGTCGGTCAGGACTGCGGCTGCGAAGGTTGTGGGTTGACCCAACTGATGAGGGGTAGAAAGCCCCGCCATTCGTCCTCCTTGACGCTTGGGCTGAGCTCAAGATGTGGACGGATTGTAGGTACCTGAACCTGATCAAAACAGAGCGCGGTAAACGGAATTAGCCTTCGCCCGCTCCTCAGCAAATGATCGACGCCACGCCACGGAACCCGAAAGCGGTAATGCCCCAAAAGCATTGACGCCCGCATTGACGCTTGATCAAATTATCGGGTGATTGATCGTGAATTCCTTCACGAATTCCGGGCGGCCCGGCGGACAATAACACGAAGGGCCCTGCTCAGCAGGGCCCTGGAGAGTGACGCCGATGGGGTGTACGGCACGGGCGGCGTCGGTGGTACGCGACGCGATCGCACGGCTGGGGTGCCGGTGGCACGTGATCGCGCGGCTGATGCCAGGGTGTCGACGCCGACGGTACGGAACGCCTCTCAGACGCGTCTCAGACGTCTCTCGAACGCCTCTCAGGCGAGCGCGGCCGCCGGCGGCGTGGTCGGCCAGGTCATACGGATCAGCCCGCCGTGTTCCCCGGCGGTCACCTCCACGTCGTCGACGAGGCCGCTGATGACCGCGAGGCCCATCTCGTCCTCCTCGGCCTCCGCTTCCGCGTCGTGGGCGGATCCGCCGGGCGCCCGGTCGCCCGGGGCCGAACGGGGCGCCTCGTCACCGACCTCGATGGAGAACTGCTTCTCCTCCTCGATCAGCACCACCTTCACCGGCGCGGTGATGCCGGAACTCTGGTGCAGCCCGACGGCGCGGGAGCATGCCTCGCCCACGGCGAGCCGGACCTCGTCGAGTACGGCCTCGTCCACCCCGGCCCTGCGCGCCACCGCTGCCGCCACCAGTCGGGCGGTCCGGACGTGCTCGGGCAGCGCGCTGAAGCGGAGTTCAACGGTGGCCATGCATCCCCCTCGGAACTTCGGGCGTGCGGTCGGGGGGCCGGGCCGCCGAAAGCCCCGACCCCCCTGATCAACTTCTTCGTCCCGGGCCCATCGGCCCGGGACGCGCTCCTACGACGGCTCGGGTCGGTCGACGGCCCGAATCCGGTCGACGGACCGGGGTCAGTCGGTGGCCGCCACCGCTTCCTCGACCGAGGTGTGGATCGGGAACACCTTGGTGAGGCCGGTGATGCGGAAGATCTTGAGAATGCGCTCCTGGTTGCAGACCAGGCGCAGGGAGCCCTCATGGGCACGCACCCGCTTCAGGCCGCCGACCAGCACGCCGAGCCCGGTGGAGTCGAGGAAGTCCACGCCCTCCATGTCGACGACGAGGTGGAAATTCCCGTCGTTCACCAGCTCGACCAGCTGCTCGCGCAGCTTGGGCGCGGTATATACGTCGATTTCGCCACCGACCTCGACGACCGTACGATCGCCGACGGTACGGGTCGACAGGGACAGGTCCACGGATCCTCCAGCACCTTGCTATCGAGCGGTCGCCCCTCGGGACACAGAGTCTTGCGGCCCCCGGGACGCACGCCAGCCGCGATGGCATTCAATCACTTACCGGCAGGCGTGCACGACGCCTTGGCCCCATTGTCCGTCATGCCGGTGACACACTCGGTGCCGATGGCCAAGAATCACCGATCCGATCGATCCCCGACGGACGCCGCATCCCGCTCCCCGGGCACGGTTCTGCACCGGCTCGCCTCGGGCCCGAGCCGGTCTGCGCGCATCACCCATACGGAGCACCTGCCCCCGCGCGCGGGACGCCATGCCGTCTGGCCCGACCGGATCCGCGCGGAGGTCGTCGCGGCCGTGCAGGCAGCGGGCATCGACCACCCCTGGGCCCACCAGGCCCTGGCCGCCGAGCACGCCCTGGACGGCGACTCGGTGATCGTCTCCACGGGCACCGCCTCCGGCAAGTCACTTGCGTACCTGGTGCCGGTCCTGTCGGCCCTCCTGGACGGCTCCGAGGCCCCGAACGGCCGCGGCAGCACCACGCTGTACCTGGCCCCCACGAAGGCCCTCGCGGCGGACCAGTGCAGATCGGTGAAGGAACTTTCACAACCGCTCGGCAGCGCGGTGCGTCCCGCCGTGTACGACGGCGACACGCCGTTCGAGGAACGCGAGTGGATCCGCCAGTACGCGAACTACGTCCTCACCAACCCGGACATGCTGCACCGGGGCATATTGCCCTCGCACCCCCGCTGGTCCTCCTTCCTGAAGTCCCTCAAGTACGTCGTCGTCGACGAGTGCCACACCTACCGGGGGGTCTTCGGCTCGCACGTCGCCCAGGTGCTGCGCCGACTGCGCCGCCTCTGCGCCCGCTACGGCGCCTCCCCCGTCTTCCTGCTGGCCTCCGCGACCGCCGCGGAACCCTCCGTGGCGGCCCGCCGGCTGACGGGCCTGCCGGTCGTCGAGGTCGCCGACGATGCCTCACCCCGAGGGGAACTCGTGTTCGCCCTCTGGGAGCCCCCGCTCACCGAGTTGCACGGCGAGAAGGGCGCGCCCGTCCGCCGCACCGCCACCGCCGAGACCGCCGACCTGCTGACCGACCTCACCGTGCAGGGCGTGCGCTCGGTCGCCTTCGTCCGCTCCCGGCGCGGCGCCGAGCTGATCTCGGTGATCGCCCAGGAGCGCCTGGCCGAGGTCGACCGCTCCCTGCCCCGGCGTGTGGCGGCCTACCGGGGCGGCTACCTGCCCGAGGAACGCCGCGCCCTGGAACGCGCCCTGCACTCCGGCGAGTTGCTGGGTCTGGCCGCGACGACCGCCCTGGAACTCGGCGTCGACATCTCCGGGCTGGACGCCGTGGTGATCGCCGGATACCCGGGCACGCGCGCGTCCCTGTGGCAGCAGGCGGGCCGCGCCGGACGCTCCGGCCAAGGCGCTCTGGCGGTGCTGGTCGCCCGCGACGACCCGCTGGACACCTTCCTCGTGCACCACCCCGAGGCCCTGTTCGACCAGCCCGTGGAGTCCACGGTCCTCGACCCCGACAACCCCTACGTCCTCGCCCCGCACCTGTGCGCGGCCGCCGCGGAGATCCCGCTCACCGACGAGGACCTGGAGTTGTTCGGCCCCGCCTGCGCGGAGCTGCTGCCGCAGCTGGAAGCCGCGAAGCTGCTGCGCCGACGGACCACGGCCTGGCACTGGACGCGCCGGGAGCGGGCCGCCGAGCTGACCGACATCCGCGGCGCGGACGGCAGGCCGGTGCAGGTCGTGGAGACCGGGACGGGACGCCTGCTGGGCACCGTGGACGCGGGCGCCGCGCACTCGACCGTGCACGAGGGCGCGGTCCATCTGCACCAGGGCCGCACCTACCTGGTGCGCTCGCTCGACCTGGAGGACTCGGTCGCCCTGGTCGAGCAGGCGGACCCGCCGTACTCGACGGTCGCCCGCGACACCACGTCGATCTCCGTCCTGGAGACGGACATCGAGGTCCCCTGGGGCGCGGGCCGGCTCTGCTACGGCTCCGTCGAGGTCACCAACCAGGTCGTCTCCTTCCTGCGTCGACGTGTCATCACCGGTGAAGTGCTGGGCGAGTCGAAGCTCGACCTCCCTCCTCGTACGCTGCGGACGCGCGCGGTGTGGTGGACGGTCACTGAGGACCAGCTGGACGAGGCCCGGATCAACCCGGAGATCCTCGGCGGCTCCCTGCACGCCGCCGAGCACGCCTCGATCGGCATGCTGCCGCTCTTCGCCACCTGCGACCGCTGGGACATCGGGGGCGTCTCGGTCCCGCTGCACCCCGACACGCTCCTGCCGACGGTCTTCGTGTACGACGGCCACCCGGGCGGCGCGGGCTTCGCGGAACGCGCCTTCCACACCGCCCGCGACTGGCTCGCCGCCACCCGCGAGGCCATCGCCGCGTGTGAGTGCGAGGCCGGCTGCCCGTCCTGCGTCCAGTCCCCCAAGTGCGGCAACGGGAACGAGCCCTTGCACAAGAGAGGAGCGGTGCGACTCCTCACGGCCCTCCTGCGGGGTGCTGCGCGGGAGCCGGGGGCTGGGCAGGCGCCGGGGACCGGACGGACTCCGGGGCCGGAACAGGCGCCGGGAGCCGAGGAGACGCCGGAGTCCGTGCGGGTGTCGGCGTCTCAGGGGTCGCCGGAGTCCGAGGAGACGCCAGGGGCCGAGGAAGCGCCTGAGCGGACACCGGTTCCCGGTGGAAAACCTCGGCCAAGGTCGGCGCAAAGGACGACGGGGGCGCGGGCAGCGGGTCCTGCGGAAGCGGTCCCGCAGGACCGGCCCGCGCCCTGATCTCCGCCGCGAACGGCCCGCCACCGGCCGCCGCGGTGACGTCCGAGATCTCCCCCACGATCGCGCACCGCACCAACCGCGTGCCCTGTGCTCCCGCCACCCGCTCGGCCCGAGCGCAGGCCGCCGCCGTGCCCTCGGCCCAGTGGTCCGCCGCGGCGAGTGCCGCGAGATCCGCGCCGCCCGCCGCCCGATGCCGGACCACGACGGCCTGCCCCAGGGCGAGCACGACACCGAACACCACACACAGGACGGCGATCGCCCCGACACTCCACACGGTGGCGGACCCCTGGTCCGAAAACCTCGCGGAGCCCCACCCGGCGGAGCGATCCGGGAACCGCCTCGGGGGCCATCCAGGGAGACAGCCCGAGAACCGCCTCCGAGGCCATCCGGGGAGACAGCCCGAGAACCGACCCCGCCGCTGCCCGGTAGGACGGCCTGAGAACCAGCCCCGAAGCCACCGGGGGAGCCGGTTGAGACGGCCCGAGGGCCAACCGCGACGCCATCCGGGCGACCGGTCTCGGACGCAGCACAGGAAGCGCTCCGACAAGCGGCCCTTCATGGGCTCACCTCCCCCGTCGGCGGTGCCCCCACCGTCTCCTCCGCTGCCGCCACGGCCTCCTCCCGCACCTCCAGGGGCAGCGCACCGAGCAACGACGGCCTCGCCACGACCGTGACGCGCACCTGGTTCCCCTCGCGGGCGACCGTGACGTTCGCCCCACCCGGTGCCGCCGCACGGGTGATCTCCACGACCGCGTCGGCGGGATCCTGCCGGGCCGCCGCCCGCGCACCCGTCCTGGCCGCGTCCACGCACTGGATCTGCGCCGCCACCACGAACAGCCCCCAGACCAGCGCCATCGTGAACGCCACCAGCACGGGCAGCACCACGGCCGCCTCCGCCGTCACGAACCCCGCATCGCGCTTCTCCGCCCGCTCACATCCGCGCACTGAGAGCTCGCTTCACGATGGCCTGCAGTTCCGCGCGAACCTGGCCGCTCGTCACCACCTCGTAGAGCAACAGCGCGAACCCCACCGCCGCGACGATCCCCATCGCGTACTCGGAGGTCACCATCCCCGAGTCCCGGGACCGCGTCACTCGCAGCCGCGCCCACATCTTCTTGACCTTCACGTTCATCTCAACTCCCTTGCCCTTCAGCCTTGTCGGCCTTATCACCTTTGTCGACCTTGTCGACCTTGTCGGCCTTGCCAGTCGTGCCGACCCTGCCAGTCGTGCCGGCCCTGCCGGTCCGGCAGGACCTGCCAGTGGCATCGGCCGTCGCCGTCACCACACCGTCGTCTCACCTCGTCACCCACCACCCCCTCGCACCACTCCCTGAGCCAGCCCGATCACCACGGGCACAACGCCGACGGTGATGAAGGCGGGCAGGAAGCACAGCCCCACCGGCGCGGTGACCATGACGGCCGCCCGGCGGGCCCGCGCCGTCGCGGTACGCGCCCACTGCGCGCGGGCGTCCGCGGCAAGCCGGGCGGCGGGACCCGCGGCGGGCAGCCCGGACTCGTCGGCCCGCTCCAGCAGCCGAGCCAGCGGCCGGGCACCCGGCAGCACCGCCAACCGCCGCCATGCCTCGGCCGGTTCGCCGCCCAGCCGCACCTCCGCCGCACCCCGGGCGAGCCCTTCCCCCACGGGCCCCGCGAGAGCCTCGCCGACGGCCTGGGCGGCGATCGCCGGACGGGCACCGGCCGCGATACAGGCCGCCAGGAGGTCCGCCGCGAGCGGCAGTTGACGAGCCACCTCGGCGGCATCGGCCTCCCCCGCCCGGTCCGCGGCCCGCTGCCGACGCCGCCACCGCCACAGCGCCGCGCCCACGCCCAGCCCCACCGCGGCCCCAGCGACCCCGCCGACCAGCACCCAACCAGCGCACACCGCACCGGCCCACGGCAGCCACCGCCGTACGACGGCGCGCACCTCGAAGGCGGGCCGCCCGCCAGATCTCTGCGAGCCAGGCGCCCGTGTGGCCGACGCCCGGGGCGTCAACAACTCGGCCAGCCTTCCGCGCACCCGGCGCTCGCGCCGGCGCACCGCCAGCTGCCGTACCAGCCAGTGGAGGGCCAGCGCCGCCCCGGCGGCCACCCCCAGCCTGTGGACAACTTCCCCACTCATGCCGCCTCCGCTCCCCGTACGATCCGCGCCGCCCACCACAGCCCGGCGGCCTCGAACAGTGCACCGATCACCAGGCAGCCCAGCCCCGCACCGGTGTGCAGCAGCACGCGCAGGGGGTCGGCGCCCATGGCCGTACCCAGCAGGAGCCCGAGGACGGGCAGGGCCGCGAGCATCACGGCCGTCGCCCGGGCGCCCGCCAACTGGGCGCGCACATCAGCACGCTGGTCCCGCTCGGCACGCAGAGCCGCGTCGAGCCGGTCGAGACCCGCCGCGAGCCCGGCGCCCTGGTCCACGGCCACCCGCCAGCACGCCGCGAGCCCCAGCAGCCCCTCGGCACCCGGCTGCCGGGCCGCCGCGGCGAGCGCGCCCGATACGTCCCCGCCGAACCGGGCCGCCGCGAGGACCGCGGCCTGCGCGTCCCCGAGCCCGCCGGAGTCACGCGCGGCGCACAGCAGTGCCTGTCCCGGCTGCTGTCCGGCGCGCACCTCCCCGGCGAGCGCCCCGCACAGGGCGATCACCGTCTCCGCTCGCCGCTCCCGGGCCCGCCGGGCCGCCCTGGCCAACCGCATCCGGCGCAGCACGGGCACCCCGGCCGCCCCCGCGACGGCCGGAATCACCGAGGAACCCAACAGCGCGAGCACCAGCCCGATGCCGAGGGCACACCATTCGCCCCGCAACCGGCCACGCAGGCGCCGCAGTTCGCCCGTCGCCAGGCCCCACCAGGGTGGCCCCGTCCCGACAGCGCCGCCGCCCGCGAGCAGCAGCCGCGCCCGCCGCGCACCGCGGTGCCGCTCGCCGAGCAGCCACACAGCCGCCGCGACGCACAACCCCACAGCCCCCGTCGGCATCTCACCCATCACTCTCATCACCCCCACAGCTCTCTTCGCTTCCGTCACCACGGAGCAGTCCGCGCAGCCGCTCCCATCCGCGCTCCCGCACGAATGCCCGTGGGTTCCAGCGCAGTGCCGGAACCGTCCGCACCAAGCCCGCGGGATCCCGCTCCAGGACATGCACTTCGGCGATCCGTCGGCGTCCGGTCCGGTCCCGGACCAGGTGCAGCACCACCGACAGCGCGGCCGCCAGCTGACTGTGCAGGGCGGCCCGGTCGAGCCCGGCGGCGGTGCCCAGGGCCTCCAGCCGGGCCGGGACGTCCGCGGCAGCATTGGCGTGGACGGTTCCGCACCCGCCCTCGTGCCCGGTGTTGAGGGCGGCCAGCAGATGCACGACCTCGGGGCCGCGCACCTCGCCCACGACCAGCCGGTCCGGGCGCATCCGCAGCGCCTGGCGCACCAGGTCCTCAAGGGTGACCAGGCCCGCGCCCTCCTGGTTGGCGGGTCTGGTCTCCAGCCGTACGACGTGCGGATGGTCCGGCCGCAGCTCCGCCGAGTCCTCGGCGAGCACGATCCGCTCGCCGGGCCCGACCAGCCCGAGCAGGGCGCTGAGCAGGGTAGTTTTCCCGCTTCCCGTCCCGCCGCTGATCAGGAAGGACAGCCGCGCCCGGAGCAGCGCCCGCAGGATCCGGTCCCCGCCGGGCGGCACCGTGCCCGCCGCCACGAGTTCGTCGAGGGTGAACGCTCGGGGCCGTACGACCCGCAGCGACAGGCAGGTGCAGCCGCCGGCGACCGGGGGTAGCACCGCGTGCAGCCGGGTTCCATCAGGCAGCCGGGCGTCGACCCAGGGCCGCGCGTCGTCCAGTCGGCGTCCGGCCACGGCGGCCAGCCGCTGCGCGAGGCGTCGTACCGCCGCCGCGTCCGAAAAGGTCACCGGGGTCAGCTCCAGGCCGCCGGCCCGGTCCACCCACACCCGGTCCGGGGCCGACACCAGGACATCGGTGACCGACGGGTCGGCGAGCAGCGGTTCCAAGGGGCCGCTGCCGACCAGTTCGGAGCGCAACAGGGCAGCCGCGCCGAGGACTTCGGCGTCGCCGAGCACCCGTCCCTGTTCGCGCAGCGCCTGCGCCACGCGCGCGGGTGTCGGCTCGGCGCCGCTCTCGGCCAGTCGGCGCCGCACACCGTCGAGCAGTCGCGCGCCGTCCGCCGGTTCAAGGCCGGAAATCGCCCTCATGTGCCACCCGCCTCGACCAGCGTGCGCTCCCAGAAGTCCTTGCAGAACCGGGCCAGAGGTCCCCGACCGGCCGTACCAGGCGGTTTCCCGCTGTGGTGCGGGCGCAGCAGTCCCGATTCGACGGGCACTTCACCGGCCAGTGGGAGGCCGAGCAGGCGGGCCACCTCACGGTCGTCCAATCCGGGCGTGTACGGCCCGCGTACCGCGACCCGCAGGTCGCGCAGGACCATGCCGACGGCGGAAGCCACCCGTCCGGCCGCCGCGACTGCGCGCAGTTCGGCGGGGACGACGAGGAGCGCGAGGTCGAGCTGGGCGAGGACTTCGGCGACCCCGTCGTCCAGTCGCCTGGGCAGATCGACGACGACCGTGCCGCCGCGCCGCCGGGCGGCGGCGAGTACCGCCCGCACGGCCTGCGGTGGTACGGCGACGCAGTCGCCACGGTCCCAGCTGAGCACGCTGAGGGAGTGCAGCCGTGGCAGGGACTCCTCCAGGGCGCCGCCACCGACCCGGCCGCGCGAGGCGGCGAAGGCGGGCCAGCGCAGTCCTTCGGCCATCTCACCGCCGAGGAGTACGTCAAGTCCGCCGCCGAGCGGATCCGCGTCCACGAGCAGGGTGCGCAGTCCCTCGCGCGCGGAGGTGACAGCGAGCGCGCACGCGAGCGTGGAGGCTCCGGCACCGCCCCGGCCTCCGATGACGCCGACGGTGAGCGCGGGCCGTCCGACGCCCTCGGCGACGTCGGCGATGCGGTCGACCAGCCACCCCTCGCCATCAGGAAGCATCAGAACGTGATCAGCGCCGATCTGGACGGCCCGCTTCCAGACTCCGGAGTCGTCCTGGTCCCGGCCGACCAGCACCACTCCGCGTCGGCGCGCGGCCCCGCGCACGCGCCGCGCGGCATCATCACCGACCAGGACCAGCGGCGCCGCCTCCCAGCTGCCTCTGCGCTCCGGCACCCCGTGGTGGACCTCGGGTGTGGCGCCTGCCGCCGCGCACAGGCGCAGCAGATCATCGAGGAGTTCGGCGTCCTCGGTGACAATCAGCGGCTGCCCCGGGCGGCCTCCGGCGGCGGGCGGTGGATCGTGGGTGACGGTTCCGGCCATGTGTGCTCCCCCTTCGCTGCATCTCCGCGCGGCCCGATGCGGCCCCGCGATTCCCGAACGTGTGAAGAACCGGCAACCGGCCTTCATATGAACGGCCGATACGAACCGGCCGAACGCGCGCCGACAAACGGAACCGGCCGTGAACTCGCGGCGGGCGGAGCGCGCTGGAATCACGGTGCAGCGATCCCGGAAATAATGTGGATCTTGGTCGAAAACTGTGGACAACTTCAGCGGTTGTGAATATCGCCGCCACCCATACCAGTGACCTGTGCACGAGTGGCCTGCGACTTCCGCAGCGCACACTCGTGACTACCGTTAGTAATGGATCATGGGCATGCCGAAAGGGCGGCTTACGCCGCCCCGCCACGGCCCCGAGACCGCTGAAAGAAGAGGAAAACCCACCCGGACATGCGACGACCCCCGCCGGGGGGGAGAGCGGGGGTCGTCCCCACGGCCGACTCGGGGGGGGAGGAGTCGGACCGGGTTAGCACGGTCGCGAACGATCCGTGACTTCCATGGTGTACCCGAGAGCCCTCTCAGGCAAACCCACACACCCCACCTTACGCCGAATGGTGGGCGCCTATGCTCAGGGACGTGGAAAACCACTCCTCGCCCCGCACAGCGGCCTTCTTTGACCTGGACAAGACGGTCATTGCGAAGTCGAGCACGCTCACCTTCAGCAAGTCGTTCTACCAAGGCGGACTGATCAACCGCAGAGCCGCGCTGCGTACCGCATACGCGCAGTTCGTCTTCCTGGTAGGCGGCATGGACCACGACCAGATGGAGCGTATGCGCGAGTACCTGTCGACCCTGTGCCGCGGCTGGAACGTCCAGCAGGTCAAGGAGATCGTCGCCGAGACCCTGCACGACCTGATCGACCCGATCATCTACGACGAGGCCGCCTCCCTCATCGAGGAGCATCACATGGCCGGCCGTGACGTCGTGATCGTGTCCACGTCGGGTGCCGAGGTGGTCGAGCCGATCGGCGAACTGCTCGGCGCCGACCGGGTGGTGGCCACCCGCATGGTCGTGGGCGACGACGGCTGCTTCACCGGAGAAGTGGAGTACTACGCGTACGGCCCCACCAAGGCCGAGGCGATCAAGGAGCTGGCCGAGTCCGAGGGGTACGACCTCGACCGGTGTTACGCCTACAGCGATTCGGCGACCGACCTGCCGATGCTCCAGGCCGTCGGGCACCCGCACGCCGTGAACCCGGACCGGGCGCTGCGCCGCGAGGCGCTCACCCGCGGGTGGCCGATTCTGGACTTCCACCGACCGGTCCGGCTCAAGCAGCGGCTGCCCACGTTGTCGGCACCGCCGCGTCCGGTCCTGGTGGCGGGCGGCCCGGGGGGGGCGGCGGGGGGCCCCCCCCGGGGGGGGGGGGGTGTTAGGGATTGGCGCC
>NZ_JBSGBN010000013.1:0-112352 GCF_053601275.1 Streptomyces sp. NPDC004752
GGTCGGCCGGGTGCGCCCGCCGGCCGGCGCGGGCAGCGGCAGGGCCCGCCCACCCCGGCCGGAGCGGGTGCCGGAGCCTTCGGCGGTCAGGCGCCGGGTGCCCCGCAGGGTCTGCGGGCGGCCGGCGGACCGGGCGGACCGGAGCAGGACCTCTTCGGCGGCCGTGCCGCGGTGCCCCCGCAGCGCGGCAGCGGCGCCGACCAGGGTCGGCCGCCGCAGCTGCCGCCGCGCGGCGGGCCGCGGGCCGAGCTGCCGGGCGGCAACCCGCAGCCGCGCACGCCGAGTTGGGGCGACGAGAACGCGCCGCCGCTGTCCCGGGCCTCGCTGGACGCACCGCGCGGCCATGACGAGCAGGACGACGCGGCGCAGACCTCGCGCATGCCGCGGTTCGAGGACCGTGAGGGCCCTGGTTCGACGGCGGAGATACCGGCGATACCGGCGGCCGACGCCCCGCAGGGTCCGGGCGCCACCGGCGAGTTGCCCCGCCGGAACTTCACCGGTGTGAACGGCTCCCAGAACACCGGCCCGTTGGCCCGCTCCGGCTTCGACGGCTTCGACGCCCCGCAGAACGGCGGCCGTTCGGCCCGGCCGGGCGGACCCGGCCAGCAGGGTTCGGGCCAGTTCGTCCGCTCCGATGTCTTCGGCGCGCCGACCGGTCGACAGGACGCCCCCGCCACGGGCCGGTTCGCCGCCCAGCAGCCGTACGACGGCGGTCCCGCCGGCCGGTTCGACACGCCGGGCGCTGACAACGACGGCGGCTCCACGGGTCAGTTCGGCACACCGAACCACGACAACGGCTCCACCGGACAGTTCCCGACGCCGAACCACGACGGCGCCTCCACCGGACAGTTCCGGACGCCGGACTACGACGGCGCCTCCACCGGGCAGTTCCCGGCACCGGTTCGCGACAACGGCTCCACGGGGCAGTTCCCGGCGCCGGGCTATGACAACGGCTCCACCGGGCAGCACGCGCTGCCCGTCCGGCAGAGCCAGCAGCACACGGGCCAGTTCGAGCGACCGCAGACGGACGGCCGGGGCACCGACTTCTCCGGGCAGCGCCCGCCGGCTCCGCCACGGCGCGCGCCCCGCCAGGAGCCGGAGGCGCTGCCCCCGGCGAGTGGTCCCGGTGACGGTCGTACACCGCTGTACGACAACCTGGAGACCAACTGGTTCCACGGCGGCCCGCAGGAGCGGCAGCAGGGCGACGGCTCGGCTCCGGCCGGACCGGGGCCGCAGGGCGGACCGGCTCCTGCCACGGGTCCGCAGCGTCCCGTCACCAGTTCCTGGCGCAGCTCCCCGAACGACGAACTCGTCCGGCAGGCCGAGCGGGTGCGACAGCCCGCAGCGGGCGGGGTCACCACCTCCGGCCTGCCGCGCCGGGTGCCCCGGGCGAACCTCGTCCCGGGTACGGCTCAGCAGCAACAGCACCAAAGCGGTCCGCAGGTCTCGCGCGCACCCGACGACGTGCGCGGCCGGCTGACCAATCTCCGTCGGGGTATCGCGCAGGGTCGTCAGGCCAACAACGGCCAGGGCGACAGCTTCCCGAGCCCCACTCACCAGCAGGAGCGTTAGTTGAGCCAGATGAGCCAGGCGGCACAGAACCTCAACTGGTTGATCACCAACTTCGTGGACAACACCCCCGGGGTGTCCCACACCGTCGTCGTGTCCGCCGACGGACTCCTTCTGGCGATGTCGGAAGGGTTTCCCCGGGATCGCGCCGACCAGCTCGCGGCCGTCGCCTCCGGGCTCACCTCGCTGACGGCCGGGGCCTCCCGGATCTTCGAGGGGGGCAACGTGGCGCAGACGGTCGTCGAGATGGAGCGCGGGTTCCTCTTCCTCATGTCCATCTCGGACGGCTCGTCCCTCGCCGTCCTGGCCCACCCCGAGTGCGACATCGGTCTCGTCGGCTATGAGATGGCGCTCCTCGTCGACCGCGCGGGCGCCGTTCTCACGCCCGACCTGCGCGCCGAACTACAGGGCAGTCTGCTCCACTGACCGGCCCCGGATCCACCCAGCTCACCAAATCACCGTCCGGCCGCCACAATCCCCACACCGGCCCGTCAGACGGCACGACTGACCGAACTGCTGTCCCGCCCGGAGGATTCATGACCCCGCCCACCGCCCATCATGATCCGTACGCGGAGCCGTACGGGGACGAGGGCGACCAGCCGCTGGTACGTCCGTACGCGATGACCGGCGGCCGGACCCGGCCGCGCTACCAGCTCGCCATCGAGGCGCTGATCAGCACCACGGCCGACCCGGCAGCGCTCATGGGGCTGCTCCCGGAGCACCAGCGCATCTGCCACCTGTGCCGCGAAGTGAAGTCCGTGGCCGAGGTGTCCGCGCTCCTCACCATGCCCCTGGGCGTGGCCCGGATTCTGGTCGCCGACCTCGCCGAGGCCGGCCTGGTCGCCATCCACCAGCCGGGTGGCGACGAGAACAACGGCGGTGCACCGGACGTGACACTGCTCGAAAGGGTGCTCAGTGGACTTCGCAAGCTCTGACGGGGGGCGGGCCACCACCTCCGCGAAGATCGTGGTGGCGGGTGGCTTCGGCGTCGGCAAGACGACCTTCGTCGGTGCCGTCTCCGAGATCAACCCGCTGCGCACCGAGGCCGTGATGACGTCCGCCAGCGCGGGCATCGACGACCTCACCCACACCGGGGACAAGACCACCACCACGGTGGCCATGGACTTCGGCCGCATCACGCTCGACCAGGATCTGATCCTCTACCTGTTCGGCACCCCCGGCCAGGACCGGTTCTGGTTCATGTGGGACGACCTGGTGCGCGGCGCCATCGGCGCGGTGGTCCTGGTGGACACCCGCCGGCTGGCCGACTGCTTCCCCGCGGTCGACTACTTCGAGAACAGCGGTCTGCCCTTCGTCATCACGCTCAACGGTTTTGACGGCCACCAGCCGTACACCCCCGACGAGGTCCGCGAGGCCCTGCAGATCGGGCCGGACACCCCGATCATCACGACGGACGCCCGGCACCGGGCCGACGCCAAGTCCGCGCTGATCACGCTGGTCGAACACGCGCTCATGGCACGGCTGAGGTAGCACTCAAGTCGAAAGTGACATACGGCAGTTGTCGTACATACAGTGGAGCCGGCTGTGGCCTTTGACACGGTCGGCTCCACTGTTCATAACGTTTCGGCAGAGGAATCAGATGGTATGGCCACGCGTCGCGGTCGGCCGATGCCGCTGTGCTCACAAATGCCCCGCCTTTTGACGGGGCTCGCTCTTTATGACCGTTTTATCTGCGGTTTACATCACTCGGAATCCGCGGTTCCCACTGTTTGGAAGTGCGCTGGTCGTCGTGCTGGAATGCCTGAACTGCCCTTTAGTCGAAGACGTACTCAGTAGCTGAGGGGTCGTCCCCGACCTACGGGGCGCTGAGAGACTGCGGCACGACGTAGGTGCCCGCCGCCGAGAGGTTGTTGGTCGAGTGAGGCGAAGCAAGAGCGGTCCCGAGTCGTCGGCCCGCGGCAACTTCACCCCGCCGCGCGCCGCGGCCCCCCCTCGCGCGCCCGGTCGGGAGCGGTCGGCGGCTCCCGCCCCGCGCGGCGGCCGTCTCTCTCCCCAGAACTGGCGGGTGCCGACCCGGCTGAACGCGATCCTGCTGATACCCGTGGTGGTCGGTCTCGTCATGGGCGGCTTCCAGGTGAAGAGTTCGTTCGACACCTGGCAGCAGGCGCGGGACGCGGAGAGCACCGCCCGCCTGGTCCGCGCCGCCCTCACCTATGCCGACGCCCTCTACGTCGAGCGTGATGTCACCGCGGCGCCACTGCTGCTGAACAACGACAAGAACACGGTCACCGAGGCCCGCGCCAAGACCGACCAGGCGGCCGAAGCCTTCGACCAGGCCGCGCAGAGCATGCCGCACAAGGCCGGCCTGGAGCGCCGTCTACAGCTGTTCCGCCAGGAGGAACCCAAGCTCCAGGGCCTGCGCACGAACGCCTACACCACCAAGCTCACCGGCGTGAACACCGAAGAGGGGTACGTCGGGATCGCCCACCCCCTGATGGAGTTCGCCAACGAACTCGGTCTGGGCACGGGCAGCGTCACCTCCTACGGCCGTACCGTCTACGCCATCTCGCTGACCAAGGCCGCGCTGTCGCTGGAGCGGTCCATCGGCATGCATCTGCTGGTCAAGCCCGGCCCGGACGCGCCGAATCTGGCCACCCAGCGGGTCGCCCTCTCCTCGTACGCCTACCTGGAGCGGATCGCCATCGAGGAGTACCGCGCCGGTGGCACCGAGGCGGACGCGCAGCGGCTCACCGACGCCGAGAAGAAGATCAAGGCCGACGGCGCCGCGATGGTCCAGGAGACCAAGGCCAAGGACCCGAAGTACGTGGCCCCGCCGTCCAACACGGCCACGATGGTCTCGGCCGTGGCCACGCTGGAGGACACCAGCCCGCTGGCCCGTGAGCAGCTCGCCCAGCAGGGCGTCACCGCGCAGAACTGGTGGGCGGTCAACACCCTCAAGTTCAACGGGTACCGCCAGGTCGAGGCGGACCTGTCCGACAACGCGGTGAGCGAGGCATCCCGTATCGCCACCGACGCCCGGACCTCCGCGATCGTCACGGGTGCCGCGATCGTGGTCGCCCTGCTCGTCGCGTTCATCCTGGCCGGTGCGGTCGCCCGGCAGATGAGCCGCTCGATGCGGCGGCTGCGCAACGCCGCCTTCGGCATCGCCGAGCAGCGCCTGCCGACGCTGGTCGACCAGCTCTCCCGTACCGACCCCGGCCGGGTCGACACCCGGGTCGCGCCGATCCCGATCGCCTCGACCGACGAGATCGGCGAGGTCGCCCGCGCCTTCGACCAGGTCCACCGGGAGGCCGTCCGGCTCGCCTCCGAGCAGGCCCTGCTGCGGGGCAACATCAACGCGGTCTTCACCAACCTCTCGCGCCGCAACCAGTCGCTGATCGAGGGCCAACTGACCCTGATCACCGACCTGGAGAACAACGAGGCCGACCCGGACCAGTTGCAGAACCTGTTCCGGCTGGACCACCTGGCGACCCGGATGCGCCGCAACGGCGAGAACCTCCTCGTCCTCGCCGGCGAGGAGCCCGGCCGCCGCTGGGACCAGCCGGTCCCGCTCGTCGACGTGCTGCGCGCCGCCGCCTCCGAGGTGGAGCAGTACGAGCGCATCGAACTGTCCGGGGTGCCGGAGGCCGAGATCCACGGCCGCGCGGTCACCGACCTCGTGCATCTGCTGGCCGAGTTGCTGGAGAACGCCACGACGTTCTCCTCCCCGCAGACCAAGGTTCGTGTCACCGCCACCCGGCTGCCGGACGGTCGGATCATGATCGAGATCCACGACAAGGGCATCGGGCTGACCGCCGAGGACTTCGCGGACATCAATCACAGACTGGCCAATCCGCCGACCGTGGACGCGGCGATCTCCCAGCGCATGGGCCTGTTCGTGGTCGGCCGGCTGTCCGACCGGCACGGCATCCGGGTCCAGCTGCGGCCCTCCGGCGAGCAGGCCGGCACCACCTCCCTGGTCATGCTCCCCGACGCCATCACACACGGCGGTGGCGGCGAACAGCCGCTGGACCGCGAGGAGTTCACGGTCTCGCAGATCATCCCGGAGCAGCAGCTCCCGGGCGAGAACTTCAGCCAGCCGCCGCCGCTGCCGATGCGCACCGCGGCGGAACTCGGCTTCGACGACAGCCGCTACGCCGACGTCCCCGACGACATCCGCCAACTGGACCCGGTGGGCCGCTCGCTGAAGCGCGAGGAGCGCCGCGCGGCCCTGGAGTCCCCGGCGCAGGATGCCCTGGAGTCCCCGGCACAGGCCCCGGCCCAGCCCGCCCAGGGGCAGCAGGCGACGCCCGAGGCGCCCGCCTATGCCGAGGGGTTCGACGCCCACGGCTACGACGCCGGCCGTACCGGCTACCAGGAGCAGCCCGCGGCCTACGACCCGCAGCCGGCCTACGAGGAGCCGAGCCGCACGGCGTACGACCCTCAGCCGGGCCGCACGGCGTACGACGAGCCGGGCCGCACGGCGTACGACGAGCGGTACGTCGCGCCGGGCGGCGGCCTCCCGCAGGGCGACGGCTTCGCCTCGCCCGGCGGCTACCCGGAGCCGTCGTATGCGGAGCCCGTCCAGCAGGAGCAGACCGGCACCCACGCCGCCGCGGCCGACTCCTTCGGCGGTTTCGGGGAGCCGTCCTACCAGGACGGCTGGGCGCAGCCGGACGGCTACCAGAACGGATATCCGGCCCCGTACTCCCCCGAAGCGGAATCCACGCAGGCCGGTCACGTGACGGAGCGGGACCGCGTAGGCTTCGAACATCCGGGACCGGCACCCTCCGCCGTCCACGAGCTGACCGACGCCGGGCTGCCCCGCCGCGGATCCGTCCCGAGCGGTCCGAACGACGACGGCGCGAGCGGTGCGGTGGGCGGTGCGGCGGGCGGCCATCAGGAACCGTCGGCTCCCACGCCGGAGAACAACGGTGACGGCGACTGGCGTTCGGCCAACGACGAGCGCTGGCAGCAGGCATCTCAACTGCGCAAGCCCAAGGCGGGCGGGGTCACCTCCTCCGGCCTGCCGCGGCGGGTGCCCAAGGCCAATCTGGTCGAGGGCGCCGCCGAAGCCACCCCCCAGGGAGGCCCACAGGTCTCCCGCGCCCCGGAGGACATCCGGGGCCGGCTGAGCAGACTGCGTCGGGGTGTCCAACGCGGACGCGACGCCGGCGCGGGCAGTGAAACGAACGGCCAGGGCTTCGGTCCTGGCAGCACCTACGACCAGGAGCGTTAGTGTGAGCCCGATGAGCCAGGCGGCACAGAACCTGAACTGGTTGATCACCAACTTCGTGGACAACACCCCGGGGGTGTCCCACACGGTGGTGGTCTCCGCCGACGGACTCCTTCTGGCGATGTCCGAAGGCTTCCCACGCGACCGCGCCGACCAGCTCGCGGCCGTCGCCTCCGGTCTGACGTCTCTGACGGCAGGCGCCTCCCGGATCTTCGAAGGGGGCAGCGTGAATCAGACGGTTGTGGAGATGGAGCGGGGATTCCTCTTCCTCATGTCCATCTCCGACGGCTCATCGCTCGCGGTCCTGGCACACCCGGAGGCGGACATCGGTCTCATCGGGTACGAGATGGCACTTTTGGTGGACCGGGCGGGCACGGTTCTCACCCCGGATCTCCGCGCGGAGCTTCAGGGCAGCCTTCTCAACTAACAGACAGACGGTGCGTTTTCGGGTCCCGGGGCCGTAAGGTTTCGGGACGCGGCTCCCCAGGAGCGAGTGCCCGGCACAGTCGGAGGAGGAGAAAGTGGCAACACCCCCAAGCGGTTCGTCAGCAGGCAACTGGTCGTACGGCCCTGCCCAGGACCAGGGTGACGGTTCGACGAACCGGTACAACTTCCCCTCCACCCCGAGCCATCGGCAGCCATACGCACCGCAGGGCCCCGGCCCTTCGCCGTACGACCAGCCGCCGACACCGCGCATCCAGCCGGTGCAGCCGCAGCGCCGTCCCGAGCCGGCGCCCGCCCCGGCGGCGAACAACCACTTGGTGCGTCCGTACGCCATGACCGGCGGCCGGACCCGCCCGCGGTACCAGCTCGCCATCGAGGCGCTGGTGCACACCACTGCGCAGCCGCACCAGATGCAGGGCCAGTTGCCCGAGCATCAGCGGATCTGCCACCTGTGCCGAGAGATCAAGTCGGTCGCCGAAATCTCGGCGTTGCTGACCATCCCCCTCGGCGTGGCCAGGATCCTCGTCGCCGACTTGGCGGAGGCGGGCCTGGTCGCCATCCATCAGCCCGGCGGCGACGAGAACGCCGGCGGCCAGCCAGACGTGACACTGCTCGAAAGGGTGCTCAGTGGACTTCGCAAGCTCTAGCGGCGGTCCTTCCCGCTCCACCACCTCCGCGAAAATCGTGGTGGCGGGCGGCTTCGGCGTGGGTAAGACCACGTTCGTCGGTGCTGTCTCGGAGATCAACCCGCTGCGCACAGAGGCCGTCATGACGTCCGCTTCGGCAGGCATCGACGATCTCACCCACACCGGGGACAAGACGACCACGACGGTCGCCATGGACTTCGGCCGCATCACCCTGGACCAGGATCTGATCCTCTACCTGTTCGGCACCCCCGGCCAGGACCGGTTCTGGTTCATGTGGGACGACCTGGTGCGCGGCGCCATCGGCGCGGTCGTGCTGGTCGACACCCGTCGGCTGGCCGACTGCTTCCCCGCGGTCGACTACTTCGAGAACTCGGGTCTGCCCTTCGTCATCGCCCTGAACGGCTTCGACGGCAGCCAGCCGTACTCCCCCGACGAGGTGCGCGAGGCCCTGCAGATCGGGCCGGACACCCCGATCATCACGACGGACGCCCGGCACCGCGCGGACGCCAAGTCCGCGTTGATCACTCTCGTGGAGCACGCGCTGATGGCCCGGCTCCGCTGAGCCTGTCCACCGGACCTGTTGCGGCTACTGGGCTGCCACTGGCGGTTGTACGCCGTCTGCGGGTGGTTGGTGGTTGATCGCGCGCGCGGCGGAGCCGCACATCGACACAGCCCCGCGCCCCTTTGGGGGCGCATGAAAGTGGGGCCCCTCCGGAGAGGGGCCCCACTTGGTCTTTGAGTCTGCTGAGCGGCGCAGCCTAGCCGTGCCAGCTGTGCGGGGCCCGGAAGCCGGGCTCGCGGTCCAGGCGGCGCCAGCCGGCCTTCGCACGGCCTCGGTACGCGGGGGCAGCCTCGGAGCTGCGGGCGGCTGCGCGGGCCAGCAGGATCGCCGTTATGGCGGCGACCTCTTCGGGCTCGGCATGGCCCTTCTCGACGCGGATGTCGGGAGTGTTCATGGCTGTCAGTCTCCGTGAGAGAGGTGTCCGCGGGGACAGGTGGGTCACCGCGGATCCGCCGGGGTCACTGCGGGGGGTTGCCGTGCTTGCGCGAGGGCAGGTCGGCGTGCTTGGCATGCAGCATCGCCAGGGACTTGGCCAGCACCTCGCGGGTCTCGGCCGGGTCGATGACGTCGTCGACCAGACCACGCTCAGCCGCATAGTACGGGTGCATCAGCTCGGCCTTGTACTCCTTGACCATCTTCTGCCGCATGGCCTCGGGGTCCTCGGCTCCCGCGATCTGCCGACGGAAGATGACGTTGGCCGCGCCGTCCGCACCCATCACGGCGATCTCGTTGGTGGGCCAGGCGTAGGTGAGGTCGGCACCGATGGACTGGCTGTCCATGACGATGTAGGCGCCTCCGTACGCCTTGCGGAGGATCAGCGAGATCCTCGGCACGGTCGCGTTGCAGTACGCGTACAGCAGCTTCGCACCGTGCCGGATGATCCCGCCGTGCTCCTGGTCGACACCGGGGAGGAACCCCGGGACGTCCAGGAAGGTGACGATCGGGACGTTAAAAGCGTCACACATCTGGACAAAGCGCGCAGCTTTTTCACTCGCCTCGATGTCCAGCACGCCCGCGAGCACCTGCGGCTGGTTGGCGACGATGCCGACGACCTGTCCGTCGATGCGGGCCAGCGCACAGATGATGTTGCGGGCCCAGCGCTCGTGGACCTCCACGTACTCGCCGTCGTCGACGATCTCCTCGATGACCTTGGCCATGTCGTACGGCCGGTTGCCGTCCGCCGGGACCAGGTCGAGCAGGGCATCGCTGCGCCGGTCCACCGGATCGGTCGACTCCACGCGCGGCGGGTTCTCCCGGTTGTTCTGCGGCAGCAGCGACAGGAGGTAGCGCACCTCCGCGATGCAGGTCTCCTCGTCGTCGTAGGCGAAGTGGCACACGCCGGAGGTCTCGGCGTGCACGTCCGCGCCGCCCAGGCCGTTCTGGGTGATCTCCTCGCCGGTGACCGCCTTGACCACGTCCGGCCCGGTGATGAACATCTGCGAGGTCTCCCGGACCATGAACACGAAGTCCGTCAGCGCCGGGCTGTAGGCGGCGCCGCCCGCGCACGGGCCGAGCATCACGCTGATCTGCGGGATGACCCCGGACGCCTTGGTGTTGCGCTGGAAGATGCCGCCGTAGCCGGCCAGCGCGGAGACACCCTCCTGGATCCGGGCGCCGGCGCCGTCGTTGAGGGAGACCAGCGGGGCACCGGCCGCGATGGCCATGTCCATGATCTTGTGGATCTTCGTGGCGTGGGCCTCGCCGAGCGCACCGCCGAAGATCCGGAAGTCATGGGCGTAGACGAAGACCGTACGGCCCTCCACTGTGCCCCAGCCGGTGATCACACCGTCCGTGAACGGCTTCTTGGCCTCCAGGCCGAACCCGGTCGCCCGGTGCCGGCGCAGCTGCTCGACCTCCTGGAAGGACCCCGCGTCCAGGAGCAGTTCGATCCGCTCCCGGGCGGTCAGCTTGCCCTTGGCGTGCTGCGCCTCGGTCGCCTTCTCGCTGGGGCCCGCCAGCGCCTGCGCACGGATGTCGTGCAGCTCGGCGACCCGCCCGCGCGCGTCCGTCGGTTCGCCGGCCGGCTCACCCGTCGCCTCTTCCAAAACGGTCATGTAGCGACCTTACGAAGGACAACAAGAAAAGCGAGCCGTCGACTCCGTACAGTCTCCGGCCCGTTTTCCTGGTAGCACTGAACAGAACCCCACCACCATGCAGCCGTTCCGACTGTTCAGAGGGTGTCGGGCTTGTGGAGATGACACAAAGTCGTCACCCGAGAGCCGTCTCACATTCGCACCCGGAACATGCCATCCCCGGAGTGACAGAGAGCCCCGAACGGCGGTCCGCCAAGAGCGCCTCGACGATGTCGTCGGCCCGAATGACCGACCGCGCCGACCACACCGGCCGGTCCCGGACGATCTCCGGCGGGGGCACTTGTGCGGGTGGCTCGCTCACGCGGAGCCTAGCGGTACACCGATACCGCCGGAGCGGCACACCCGCCCCCACGGAGGCGAGAACGCGTGCGACACACCGACGGATGATGTTGAACATTGAACAGAATGGGTCTACCTTCTTCCATGTCGACCTCATTGAACATTCAACATCAATGATCTCTTCATCCCCGATCTCTTCGTCCCCAAGGAGCACGACATGGGCATCTTCGGCCGCAGGAACGCCGACGAGACGACCGGCACCACCGCCGCGGCTCAGGCCGCGGTGAGCCCCGGCCTGGCCTCGGTCACCGGCGACTACACGATCGACCCGGCGCACACCACGATCGGCTTCGTCGCCCGCCACGCCATGGTCACCAACGTCAAGGGCAGCTTCACGGAACTGTCCGGCACGCTGCACCTCGACGGCGCCGACCCCGCCAGGTCGACGGCCTCGCTGGACATCACGATGGACAGCATCGAAACCGGCAACGCCGACCGCGACACCCACCTGAAGTCGGCGGACTTCTTCAGGACCGACGAGTTCCCGACGATGACCTTCCGCTCCACCAAGGCCGAGGCCCTGGGCGGGGACGACTACCGCATCACCGGCGACCTGACGATCCTCGGCGTCACCGGGCCGCTCGCCATCGACCTTGAGTTCAACGGCTCCGCCAAGGACCCCTTCGGCAACGAGCGCGTCGGCTTCGAGGGCAAGGCGGAGATCCTGCGCTCCGAGTGGGGTCTGACCTGGAACGCGGCCCTGGAGACGGGCGGTGTCCTGGTCTCCGACAAGATCAAGCTGAACTTCGACGTCTCGGCGATCAAGAACGCCTGAGACCGTCAAGTCTCCCTGCAGCCACGGAACTCAGACCACACGACTTTGCCCGGATCCCGTTCTGCCACGCCCCAGTCGTCGGCCAGCGCGGCGACGAGCAGCAGACCCCGGCCGTGTTCCGACTCCGGCCCGGTGTCCGGGGTGCGGATCTCACCGGGGCCGCTGTCGTGGACCTCGACGCGGAGGGCTCCGTCGGTCGTGAGGGTCAGGCAGAACCGGAAACAGCGGCCCGGCGGGACGCCGTGCAGGAGGGCGTTGGTGGCGAGTTCGCTCACACAGAGCAGTACGTCGTCGCTCCGCCGGGACAGGCCCCAGTCGGCGAGGGTGATACGGGTGAGGTCGCGGGCGACGGCCACCGACCTGCGGTCGCGGGGGTAGAGGGCGGTGCGGGCGTGCAGGAGTTGGGCTTGGGGATTCACGGGGCGACTGTCACAGGGGGTGACTAGAGTGGGGCAGCGAGTGAAGTCCTAGTTCTCACAACTACGACCTCACTGCGAGGAATTCGTGTGTCTACGGTGGAAGGGGGACAGCCATGCACACGGCCAAGAAGCCCAGGAAGGGCAGTTCATGGCGTGCGGTGGGGGCGGTGCTGGCGCACTTGCGGAAGCAGGCCCGGCTGACTCAGGAGCAGCTCGCCGAGCGGGCGCACATCAGCGTGGACACGGTGGCGTCCATCGAGCAGGGACGGCTGGCGTTGCAGCCGGATCGGGCCGAGCAGTTCGATGAACTGCTGGGTACCGGTGGAGTGTTGGCCGTACTGGTGGCCGAGATGCCGGTGCGGGAGAAGGTGGTGCAGTTCGCGCAGTCGTTGGTGGAGCATGAGCAGGAGGCCGTCAGCATCCTGTCGTACCAGAGCCTTGCGATTCCCGGACTGCTTCAGACCCGGGACTACTGCCGGGCCGTCTTCGACTATCGCTACCCGGCCATCGGCAGCGAGACGGCCGAGCAGTGGGTGAGTGCTCGTATGGAGCGGCAGTTGGTCTTCGAGCGGGAGCGGCCTCCCGTGTGCCACTTCATTATCGAGGAGAGCATCCTGCGACGGCAGGTCGGCGGTCCGGAGGCGATGCGGGAGCAGTTCCGCCAGATTCTGGAGTACACCGAGCCCGTCCACATGAGCTTTCAGATCATGCCGATGGATCGGGTGCCGCATGCCGGTCTCGACGGGCCGATGGTGCTTCTGGAGACGCCCGAACACGAGCGCCTGGCCTACCTGGAGGTCCAGCGTGTCAGCTTCCTCGCCGATGGTCCCGAGGAGGTCAGCGACTATCACCACAAGTATGGAATGCTGCGGTCACAGGCCCTCTCACCGGATGAGAGCGTGCGCATCATGCACGGACTGCTAGGAGACCGATGAGCACCGCACTTCAGTGGTTCAAGTCCAGCTACAGCGGCAGCGAGGGCGGCGACTGCGTCGAGGTCGCCCACGACTGGCGCAAGTCCAGCTACAGCAGCGACGCGGGCGGCAACTGCATCGAGGTCGCCCACGACTGGCGCAAGTCCAGCCACAGCAGCAACGAGGGCGGCAACTGCATAGAGGTCGCCACCCACCCCGCCGCCATCCACATCCGCGACTCCAAGAACGACCCCGTCACCGGGGCGATACTCACCGTCTCCCCCGCCACCTGGACCGCGTTCCTGAGCGCCGGTGTCGTCGGGCGTTCCTGAGCGGCGCGTCGATGCCGAGAGCGTCAGGCGGGAGATCCTGGACGAGGGCGCGGGCGGGCGGCCGTATCTGCTGCGCGACGCCCGTGTCACGGGGGCGCTGCTGCTCGACGGGGCCGAGATACGGCGTGCGGTGCGGTTCGAGGGGTGCCGGTTCGACGCGGCGGTGACGCTCGAAGGGGCGAGCACGCTTGCGTTCGAGGTGGTCGAGTGTGTGCTGTCGGGGGTGCGGGCCTCAACCGCCCGGATCGGCGGGCGACTTGATCTTCGGCGGTCGACCATCGGGCAGCCCGACGGCGTGGGCAGCGCCGTGGATCTGGTGCATGCGGACATCGCGGGCGGGCTGCGGCTCGACGGGGCCCAGCTGATCGCGCCGGGGCGGGTGGCCCTGGAGGGCGGCGGGCTTGTGATGCGGGGCGGGGTGTTCTGCGAGGACGGGTTCGTCGCGGAGGGCGAAGTCGGGTTCCCCGGGGCCGAGTTGCCGGGCGGGCTGTGGATGCGCGGGGCGCGGATCACGGTCGGGGAGGCGGATCGGTTCGCGTTCCACGGGGACAACCTCAAGGCGTCGACCGTACGGCTGTCGAAGGGGTTTCAAGCGGATGGCAGGGTGCGGTTGCGCGGGGCGCGGATAGAGGACCTCGTGACCTTCCACGAGGCCGAACTCCTGGGGCACGGCTCGTCGTTGATGTGCGTGGGAATGCGGGCCGAAGCACTCGACCTGCGGTTCGCGCGCAGACCGGCGGGGACCGTGAACCTGCGCAACGCGCACGCGACCCGCATCCAGGACCATCCGTCGACCTGGCCCGGGTCACTGGGGCTCGACGGACTGACGTACGACTGGCTCCACAGGACCGCCGACGCGCGCCGCGAGGACGTCACGAACCGGCTTGCCTGGCTGCGCCACCAGCCGGTCTACGCGCCGCAGCCGTACGAGCAACTCGCCTCCTACTACCGCCGGTCGGGGCACGAGGACGAGGCGCGGCGCGTGCTGCTCGTGCGGGAGCGGTGTCGGCGGGCGACGCTGGGCCCGGCGGGGCGGGTGTGGGGCTGGCTGCTCGACGGCGTGGTGGGGTACGGCTACCGGCCGTGGCTCGCCGGGATCTGGCTGGCGCTGCTCACGCTGCTCGGCTCGCTCGTCTTCCATGCGTCCACGCCCGTACCGAACAAGTCGGGCGGGGGCGCACCGTTCAACCCGGTCGTGTACACCCTCGATCTGCTCGTCCCCATCGGTGGACTCGGGCAGCGGGACGGCTGGCACTGGGCCGAGGCGGGCGTGCAGTCACTCGCGTACGGGCTGATCGGCGTCGGATGGATTCTGACGACGGCGGTGGTCGCGGGCGTGACGCGGACGCTCAGCAGGAACTGACCGCACGGGAACCGCACTTCCGAGAACCGCACTTCCGGGAAGTGCGGTTCCCCGAACCTAGCCGGGCCCGGACGCCCGCTCGCCGATGTCACTCGGCCGGTGCGACCCCGGCCCGCAGCAACCCGTACGTGTAAGCGTCCTCCAACGCCTGCCAGGACGCGGCGATGACGTTCTCCGCGACGCCCACCGTGGACCACTCGCCGCTGCCGTCGGACGTGGAGATCAGGACCCGGGTCGTGGACTGGGTGCCGTGCTTGCCCTCCAGGATGCGGACCTTGTAGTCGACCAGGTCCAGCTTGGCGAGCTGCGGGTAGATCTTTTCGAGGGCTACGCGCAGGGCACGGTCCAGCGCGTTGACCGGGCCGTTGCCCTCCGCCGTGGCGACAATGCGCTCCCCCTTGGCCCACAGCTTGACCGTGGCCTCGTTGGCGTGGGTGCCGTCGGGGCGGTCCTCGACGATGGCCCGCCAGGACTCGACGCGGAAGTAGCTCAGCGGCTTGCCGTCGACCTCCTCGCGGAGGAGAAGTTCGAAGGAGGCGTCGGCGGCTTCGTAGGTGTAGCCCTTCAGCTCGCGTTCCTTGACGCGCTCGACAACCCGGCCGACCAGTTCGCGGTCGCCGCCGAGGTCGATGCCGAGCTCCCGGCCCTTCAGCTCGATGGAGGCGCGACCGGCCATGTCGGAGACCAGCATGCGCATGGTGTTGCCGACCCGTTCGGGGTCGATGTGCTGGTACAGGTCCGGGTCGACCTTGATCGCGGAGGCGTGCAGGCCCGCCTTGTGGGCGAAGGCGGAGACACCGACGTACGGCTGGTGGGTGGAGGGGGTGAGGTTGACCACCTCGGCGATGGCGTGCGAGATGCGGGTCATCTCACGCAGCCGGCCCTCCGGCAGGACCTGCTTGCCGTACTTCAGTTCCAGGGCCGCGACCACCGGGAACAGGTTGGCGTTGCCGACCCGCTCGCCGTAGCCGTTCGCCGTGCACTGCACATGGGTGGCGCCGGCGTCCACGGCCGCGAGGGAGTTGGCCACCGCACAGCCCGTGTCGTCCTGGGCGTGGATGCCGAGCCGGGCGCCGGTGTCCGCGAGGACCGTGGAGACCACGGCCTGGATCTGGGCCGGGAGCATGCCGCCGTTGGTGTCGCACAGCACCACCACGTCCGCGCCGGCCTCCGCGGCAGCCCGGACGACCGCCTTCGCGTACTCGGGGTTGGCCCGGTAGCCGTCGAAGAAGTGCTCGCAGTCGACGAACACCCGGCGGCCCTGCGCGCGCAGATGCGACACGGTGTCGCGGATCATCGCCAGGTTCTCGTCCAGCGTGGTGCGCAGCGCCAGCTCCACATGCCGGTCATGCGACTTGGCGACCAGCGTGATGACCGGGGCGCCGGACTCCAGGAGCGCCCTGACCTGCGGGTCGTCGGCGGCCTTGATCCCGGCGCGACGGGTCGAGCCGAACGCGACGAGCTGGGCGTGCCGGAAGTCGATCTCCTGCTGGGCGCGGGCGAAGAACTCGGTGTCCCGGGGGTTCGCACCGGGCCACCCGCCCTCGATGAAGCCCACGCCGAAGTCGTCCAGGTGCCGTGCGATGGCGAGCTTGTCCGCGACGGTGAGGTTGATGCCCTCGCGCTGCGCGCCGTCACGCAGCGTGGTGTCGAAGACGTGGAACGAGTCGTCGAGCTCGCTGGTTTCCGTCTCGGTCATGGTCTCAAGGCTCCTGTTTGGGATCTCGGTCTTACCGGAATGACCGGCTCCACCATCCCCCCATACTCCCTCGCGCTCCGTTCCCGGCTGAAGGTGGGCCAGGAAACGAAAAAACCTCTCGCGGGTGCGAGAGGTCTGCGCGCGGGTCGAGGACGACGGTGGCCACCCGTACCTGGTCGTACGTGGTGGTCACTGCGGACCGGCGCGCCTGCTGCCAATAATCATGGCGAACGAGAGCACGGGGGCAGTGTGGCACAGTCCGCGCCCGGCTCACCGTCCGTCTCAGGATGCGGTCGTCACAGGTGCCGCCTCGCGAGATGTCACCCGGGTCAGATCCAGGTCCTTCGTCTCCCGCATGGTGAGGTACACCACGAGGGACACCGCGGCACAGCCGCCCGCGCCGGTTCGGTCGACAGGGCGGGGCCGCCCCGGACTTCGTGTCCGGGGCGGCCCCTGCGCCGCGCGTGAGGGGGGTGAGCCCGTCGGGAGGGGGCCGTCCCGGGTGGGCTCAGCCGAGCGGGTGCATCCAGCCGTGCCGGTCCGCGGTGATGCCGCGCTGGATGTCCAGGAGGGCCTGGCGGAGTTCGAGGGTGACCTTGCCGGGTTCGCCGTCCGACTGCTTCCACTCGGCGCCCGCGCGCTTGACCGTGCCGACCGGGGTGATGACGGCGGCGGTGCCGCAGGCGAACACCTCGGTGAGGGTGCCGTCCTCGGAGTCGCGCTGCCACTGCTCGACGGAGACCTTGGACTCCTCCGACTCGTAGCCGAGGTCACGGGCCACGGTCAGCAGGCTGTCGCGGGTGACACCCTCCAGGATCGAGCCACTGAGGGTCGGCGTGACGATCTTGTTGCCGTACACGAAGTACAGGTTCATGCCGCCGAGTTCCTCGACCCACTGGTGCTCGACCGCGTCGACGTAGCAGACCTGGTCGCAGCCCTCGGCCGCGGCCTCGGCCTGGGCGAGCAGGGAGGCGGCGTAGTTGCCGCCCGTCTTGGCGTCGCCCATGCCGCCCGGGACGGCGCGGACCCGGTTCTCGGAGACCCAGATGGAGACCGGTTTGACACCGCCGGCGAAGTACGCGCCGGCCGGGGAGGCGATGACGAGGAACAGATACTCGCCGGCCGGCTTCACGCCCAGGCCGACCTCGGTCGCGATCATGAAGGGCCGTAGATAGAGGGACTCCTCGCCACCGTGTGCGGGCACCCAGTCCCGGTCCTGCCGGACCAGGGCGTCACATGCCTCGATGAAGGTCTCCACCGGTAGTTCGGGCATCGCGAGCCGGCGGGCCGAACGCTGGAAGCGCTTGGCGTTCTGGTCCGGGCGGAAGGTGGCCACGGAGCCGTCGGGGCGGCGGTATGCCTTGAGTCCCTCGAAGATCTCCTGCGCGTAGTGCAGGACGTTGGTGGCCGGGTCGAGCGGGATCGGCGCGTACGGAACGAGCTGGCCGTCGTGCCAGCCCCGGCCCTCGGTCCACTTGATCGTCACCATGTGGTCGGTGAAGTGGCGGCCGAATCCGGGGTTGGCCAGAATCGCCTCCCGCTCCGCTGCGGGCAGCGGGTGGGCGGAGGGCTTGAGCTCGATCGTGGGCGTCGTCATGAGTGGTAGTCCTTCACCGGTTGTAGTGACGGGCCGCGCTCACGTCCGCCCGGCCGACGGCCGGTGCTAGGACGTCCGAGCATTCCCTCATGCCGCGGCTCCGCGTTCGATTATCTCGCGGGGCAGGGGCGGGAAGGAATCGAGGTGACTGCGGCCCAGGGGTCGATGGTGGCACCCGGCGGGGACAGGGGGAAGCCGCCGGGCGCCTGAGCCACCCGACGGCTTGATGCAGCGCGGCGGGGCTCAGCCGGCTACGCGTACCCGGAGCGCGTCGCCGATCTCCGAGGTGCTGCGGGCGGGTCCCGCGGCGCGCTCCGCGAGGTCGGCGGAGACGGCGTCCTCGATGCGGGCCGCCTCGGCTTCGTGGCCGAGGTGGCGCAGCAGCAGTGCGACGGACAGGACGGTGGCGGTGGGGTCGGCCTTGCCCTGGCCCGCGATGTCCGGCGCCGAGCCGTGGACCGGCTCGAACATGGACGGGAACGCGCCGCTCGGGTTGATGTTGCCGGAGGCGGCCACGCCGATGCCGCCGGAGACGGCCGCGGCGAGGTCGGTGATGATGTCGCCGAAGAGGTTGTCGGTGACGATGACGTCGAACCGCTCGGGCTGGGTGACCAGGTAGATGGTGGCGGCGTCGACGTGGATGTACTCGGTGGCGACCTCGGGGAACTCCTCGGCCACCTTGTTGAAGATGTTCGTCCACAGGTGCCCGGCGAAGGTCAGCACGTTGTTCTTGTGGACCAGCGTGAGCTTCTTGCGCGGGCGGGCCTGGGCACGGGCGAAGGCGTCGCGGACCACGCGCTCCACACCGAAGGCGGTGTTGACGGAGACCTCGGTGGCGACCTCGTGCGGGGTGCCCGTGCGGATGGTGCCGCCGTTGCCCGTGTAGGGGCCTTCGGTGCCCTCGCGGACGACGACGAAGTCGATCTCGGGCTGGCCGGCCAGCGGGGTGGCGACACCGGGAAGCAGCTTCGACGGACGCAGGTTGACGTGGTGGTCGAAGGCGAAACGGAGCTTGAGCAGGAAGCCGCGCTCCAGGACGCCGGACGGGACCGACGGGTCGCCGATCGCGCCGAGCAGGATGGCGTCGTGCTGCTTGAGCGCGTCCAGGTCGGCGTCGGTGAGGGTCTCACCGGTGGTGTGGTAGCGCCTGGCGCCGAAGTCGTACTCCTTGGTCTCCAGCTTCACATCCTGCGGAAGGACGGCGGCCAGGACCTTCAGACCTTCGGCCACGACCTCCTGGCCGATACCGTCGCCGGGGATCACTGCGAGATTGAGGCTGCGAGACATGACGGCACCCTACTCCCCGTCCCATGAGATGACATGGACTGTCCGCCATACGGACATGCGCCACTCCGACGAGTGACCGGGGCGGCGCTTTGACGGACGTTCACCCAGAAGTGGGGCAAAGGTCGGCGGCCGGTGGGAAGTTCACCGTCATGGAGACCCCCGACTTCGGTATCCCGCGGCGGCTGGCGAGCCGGCTGAGCATGGCCGAGCAGCATGAGTATCTGCGGACCCGGCTGTCCCGCCGCCGCATCCTGGTGACGGCGGGTGCGGTGGCCGGCGGGCTGCTGAGCGGCTGCTCGGGGCCGTCCGGCCCGGCGTCCACGCCCGCCTCCGGTCCCGCCGCGGCGACCTCGCGGGTCGCGGGCGCCGCGATCGCCCCGTTCGGCCGCCATCTCGCCTTCGGCGCCGACCCGAAGACCGGGATGCGGATCTCCTGGCAGGTGCCGCTGGCGGTCCGCCGGCCCTTCGTACGGGTCGGGTCGCGCCCCGACGACCTGAGCCGCCGGATCGACGCGGAGCTACGCGATCTGCACACCCCGGGCCTGGAGGGGGTGCGCCCGGCGGTCGAGCAGTACTACGTGCACGCGGCCCTGGACGGTCTGCGCCCCGGCACGACGTACTACTACGGCGTCGGCCACGACGGCTGGGACCCCGCCTCCCCCGCCCACCGCTCGACGATCGCCTCCTTCCGCACCGCGCCCGCCACCCCGGAGCGCTTTGTCTTCACGGCCTTCGGCGACCAGGGCGTGGGCAGCGGCGCGAGTGCCAACGACGACCTCCTGCTGCGCCGGCCGCCCGCCTTCCATCTGCACGCGGGCGACATCTGCTACGCGGACGCGAACGGCACCGGCAGCACGTCGGACGGTTACGACCCGCGGTACTGGGACCTGTTCCTGAAGCAGACCGAGCCGGTCGCCCGGTCCGTCCCATGGATGGTGACCACCGGCAACCACGACATGGAGGCGTGGTACTCCCCGGACGGCTACGGCGGCCAGCTCGCCCGTTTCGCCCTGCCGGACAGCGGCTTCGATCCGCACGGGACACCGGGCGCGTACGCCTTCGTCTACGGCAACGTCGGCTTCGTGGCGCTGGACGCCAACGACGTGTCGTACGAGATCCCCGCCAACCTCGGCCATACGGACGGGCGGCAGACGAAGTGGCTGGACCGCACCCTCGGTGAGCTGCGCTCGGCCCGGGACGTGGACTTCGTGGTCGTCTTCTTCCACCACTGCGCGTACTCCACCTCCGCGCACGCCTCCGACGGGGGCGTGCGGGACGCGTGGCTGCCGCTGTTCGCCCGGCACCAGGTGGACCTGGTGATCAACGGCCACAACCATGTGTACGAGCGGACCGACGCGGTGCGCGGCGGCGAGGTCGGCCGGGCGGTGCCGATCGGCGGATCCACGGATCCGACCCGGGACGGCACCGTGTACGTCACCGCGGGCGGCGGCGGCCGGAACCTCTATTCGTTCCCGTCCGGGGTCAAGGACAGCTACGAGGGGCACCTCACCCGGCACGACGCGGTGCGGAGTTTCCACTGGACGAGGTCCCGGACCACCGAGGCGGAGACGGTGGAGTGGTCGCGGGTGCGCTACACCGGCTTCTCGCTCCTTGAGGTGGAGGCTCAGCCGGGCACGGCTCCGCGGCTGACGGTGTCGGCGCTGGCGCAGAACGGCGACCGGATCGACCACTTCGAGGTGCGGCGCGGCCGGTAGGGCCGCGGCGCCCCCCCCGCGGGGGGCGCACCCCGCGGCGGGGGGGGGGCGCCCCCCCCCGGGCGCCCTTCGCCCCAGCTGGGGGGGGGGGGGGCCGGGGGGGGCCCCCCCCCCACCCCGTGCGGGTGCGGCTCCCGGCTTCGGGGGGTCAGCGCGCCGCGCGGGCCCGGTTCAGTGGCCGGTCTGGCCGCCGTTGTCGCGGCGGTCGAGGGCGCGCTGAAGGGCGGCGGCGGCGTTCTTGCGGTCGGACTCGCTCGTACGGGACACGTGGCGGACTCGGCGGCGGACGGTCGTCTCGGCCATGGGGATCGACTCCTTCGGGATACACCTGGAGTACGGAAAACGAGATACACCTGGAGTACGGAGAAAAGGGGTTACGAGACGCCGGAGGGGCGGGGAGCGGTGCCGCAGGGGTTGCCTGCACTTGCCCGGCTCACGACCGCCATTCGCTGGATCGAGCGAGACGTTCGGCTGCTACAAAACTAAGTGAGGAGCGCTCTCCTGTCTGCATAGTTAGTCGGACTTCCTACTATCTGAGACGACGGATCGGGTCACACGCCCGTGACCTGCGGATTCTCCATCCGTGAGTCAGAGCACATCCCCGTCATCCGTGAGTCAGAGCACATCCCCGTCGCGCCAGTCGAAGACCAGTTCATGGCCGGGGTCGGGCGGTGCGGCCAGTGCTGGGCGCACCAGCAGGTCGCCCTCCTCGTCCGGGAGCCGCACGATCCCGTCCGGCGAGAGGGCGTGGATCCGGCCGACCCAGGGCCGCCAGCCGCGGGGCCCGTAGAGCAGGGCGCCGTCCTCGCTCGCCGACAGCGCGCCGAGGTCGTACGCCCGGTCGACCACCCGCTCCAGGGCGCCCATCACCTGCCCGCCCAGGCCCCGGCGGCGCTCGGCGGGCCGTACCACGACGGCCTCGACGTATCCGACGCGCAGCCACCGCCCGCGGTGCCGCGCCCGCCGCATGACGACCGAGCCGTGCGCGACGATTCCGTCGTCGCCGTGCACCAGGGCGTGCATACCGCCCAGCGCGTGCTCGAAGTCCGCGTCACCGAAGTCACCGTCGAAGCCGTCGTGCAAGAGCGAGCGGACGGCGCGGAGTTCGGCGGGGGCCAGCTCGGCGGTGTGTGCGGTGCGCAGGGTGAAGGTCATGGATCAATCATCGGCCGCACGCCCGGACACCGTCAGCGCGTCGGCGATCGCCGTCCGGAAACCCTCCGGGTCGTCGGTCCACGGCAGGTGCCCGGCGTCCGGCAGGACCACCCGGCGGACCCGGGGCAGGGCCCGCTCCAGGGAGTCCACGGCGGAGCGCGGGCGGATGTCCCGGGCACCGTCGACGATCACGACGGGTACGTCGAGGGCGGCGCAGGCCGCCGCCAGTGCGGGCGTGCCCCAGGTCCGCGCGCGCTGTTCGTTCAGGCCCCGGTTGCACGCGTCGTTGATTCCGAACCACGGGTCGGCCATGCGCCGGGCGGGCTCCAGCGCCCCCTCCCGGTCCTCGAACTCGACCGACCACTGGAGCACCGCCCGCTCCCGCTCCTCGTCCTCGCCGCGGTGCGGACGGTCCGTCAGTTCCTGCCAGCGGGCCAGGCGTTCGGGGTGGTCGGCGAGCCGGGCGCGGAAGTTCTCCCGGTAGGCGGGGTGCCAGTCGGCGTCCGGGCCGATGCCGGTGCCGGCCACGTACACCAGTGTGCTCACCCGCTCCGGGTGGGCCAGCGCATAGCTCAGCGCGAGTTGCGCGCCCCAGGAGTGGCCGAGCAGCGCCATGCGCTCCAGTGCGAAGTGGTGCCGCACGGCGTCCAGGTCGGCGACGAAGCGCGCGCTCGTCCACGGTCCCGTGCAGCGCTCGGAACGTCCGCAGCCGCGCTGGTCCCAGCGGATCACCGGGGTCACGTCCGCCAGGAGCCTGGCGAGGTCGCCGAACATGTCCCACAGGCCCGGCCCGCCGTGGCACAGCACCAGCGGTGCGCCGGGCCCCGTGCGGGCCGCCCACAGACGCACCCCGTCGTCGGCCTCCACCGTCTCGCTTCTCATCCTGACCATGACAGCAGTGTGCCCCGGGCGGACAGGGTGCCCACGGCGGACAGGGAGACGGGCCGGGAAGTCTGCTCGGGGGAGGGCAGGCTTCCCGGCCCGCGTGCGGGGGGCTCGTCAGCCCATGTGCGGGTACGTGTAGTCGGTCGGCGGGACCAGCGTCTCCTTGATGGCGCGGGTCAGGGTCCAGCGCAGCAGGTTCTGCGGGGCGCCGGCCTTGTCGTCGGTGCCGGAGGCACGGCCGCCGCCGAAGGGCTGCTGGCCGACGACGGCACCGGTCGACTTGTCGTTGATGTAGAAGTTGCCCGCGGCGTAGCGGAGCTTGTCCATCGTGTACGCCGCCGCCGCACGGTCGCCCGCGATGACCGAGCCCGTGAGGGCGTAGTCGGAGACCGACTCCATCTGGGTCAGCATCGCGTCGTACGCGTCGTCCTCGTACACATGGACGGCGAGGACCGGGCCGAAGTACTCGGTACGGAAGACCTCGTTCTCCGGGTCGGTGCACTCGATGACGGTGGGGCGGACGAAGTAGCCGACCGAGTCGTCGTAGCTGCCGCCCGCCACGATCGTGCAGGCCGGGTCCTGCTGGGCGCGGTCGATCGCCGCCTTGTTCTTGGCGAAGGCCCGCTCGTCGATCACGGCGCCGATGAAGTGCGTCAGGTCGGTGACATCACCCATGGTCAGCTGGTCGACCTCGGCCGCGAACTCCTCCTTGAAGCCGGAGTTCCACAGGGACGCCGGGAGGTAGGCGCGGGAGGTGGCCGAGCACTTCTGGCCCTGGTACTCGAAGGCGCCCCGGGTCAGGGCGGTCTTGAGGACCGCGCGGTCGGCGCTCGGGTGGGCGACCAGGAAGTCCTTGCCGCCGGTCTCGCCGACCAGCCGCGGGTAGGAGCGGTACTTCTCGATGTTCTCGCCGACCGTCTTCCACAGGTACTGGAAGGTCCTGGTCGAGCCGGTGAAGTGGATGCCGGCCAGGTCGCGGTGGACCAGGGCCACCTCGGAGACCTCGACGCCGTCGCCGGTGACAAGGTTGATGACGCCCTTGGGCAGGCCCGCCTCCTCCAGGAGCCGCATCAGCAGCACGGCGGCGTGGGTCTGGGTCGGGGACGGCTTCCAGACGACGACGTTGCCCATCAGCGCGGGCGCGGTGGGCAGGTTGCCCGCGATCGCCGAGAAGTTGAACGGCGTGATCGCGTAGACGAAGCCCTCCAGCGGGCGGTGGTCGAGGCGGTTCCACACGCCCGGGGAGTTGGCCGGGGGCTGCTCGGCCAGAATCCGGCGGGCGTAGTGGACGTTGAACCGCCAGAAGTCGACCAGCTCGCACGGGGTGTCGATCTCGGCCTGCTGGACGGTCTTGGACTGGCCGAGCATGGTGGAGGCGGCGATCGTCTCGCGCCAGGGACCGGCCAGCAGCTCGGCGGCGCGCAGGATGATCGCGGCGCGGTCGTCGAAGGACATGGCACGCCAGGCGGGCGCGGCGGCCAGGGCCGCGTCGATGGCGTCCCGGGCGTCCTGCCGGGTGGCGTTGCGGAGCGTGCCGATGACCGCCTTGTGGTGGTGCGGCTGGACGACCTGGAATGCCTCGCCGCCGCCCATCCGCCGCTCGCCGCCGATGGTCATCGGCAGCTCGATCGGGTTCTCGGCCAGCTCCTTGAGCTTGGCCTCAAGACGGGCACGCTCGGGCGAGCCGGGGGCGTAGCCGTGCACCGGCTCGTTGACGGGGGTGGGGACCTGGGTCACAGCGTCCATGAGATCCGGAACTCCTTGACTTGAGCGGTGTGGTTCAGCCCTTGGTGATCATGCTGCGCGCGAAGAACCGAAGGTTGGCCGGCTTCTCCGCGAGGCGCCGCATGAAGTAGCCGTACCAGTCGGTGCCGTACGCGGTGTAGACGCGCATGCGGTGGCCCTCGGCGGCGAGCCGCAGATGCTCCTCGCTCCGGATGCCGTAGAGCATCTGGAACTCGTACTCGTCCAGCTTGCGCTCGGCCTTGCGCGCGAGCTCCTGGGCGATGGAGATCAGCCGCGGGTCGTGGGACCCGATCATCGGGTACCCCTCGCCGTCCATCAGCGTCCGCAGAATCCTGACGTACGCCTTGTCGATCTCGTGCCGCTGCTGGTAGGCGACCTCGGCGGGCTCCTTGTAGGCGCCCTTCACGAGCCGTACCCGGCTGCCGCTCGCGGCGAGCCTGCGGGCATCGGCCTCGGTGCGGAAGAGGTATGCCTGGATGACGCAGCCGGTCTGCGGGAAGTCCTGCCGCAGCTCCTCGTGGATCGCGAACATCGAGTCGAGGGTGGTGTGGTCCTCGGCGTCGAGGGTGACGGTCGTACCGATGGCGTCGGCGGCCTCCACGACGGACCGTACGTTCTTCAGCGCCCGTTCCTGGCCGCCGTCGAGGGACTGGCCGAACAGGGAGAGCTTGACGGACATCTCGACCTTCCGGCCGAGCCGAAGTTCCCGGAGGCGGCCGACCAGTTCCAGATAGGCGTCCCGGGCGGCGCCGGCCTGCTCGGGGGTGGTGATGTCCTCGCCCACGACGTCCATGGTCAGTTCGAGGCCCCGGGCGGTCAGGTCCTTGATGATCGGGACGATGTCGTCCACGGTCTCGCCGGGGATGAAGCGGTCGACGACCTGACTGGTCACCGGGGCCGCCGAGATCAGACGGCGCATCCGGTCGCTGCGCGACGCGGCGAGAATCACGGGACCCAGCACGGGGCACCTCCACAACAAAGCCGAAGCTGCCGACAGCCGACGATGTGGCTACGGCACGGAGAACCACCGTGAAAACTAAGGATCCCTCCGATCGTCGGCCATCGACAGCTGTCACGCATCCGCTCATCGGATCTCAGACAAATGTATGAAGGCGGCGCGGAAATGCGGGAGAATGCCCGGGTGACGGCGGATTACAAGGGTGACCATCAGGAACTGGTGGACGAGATCTCGGAGCTGCTGGGCGCGCCGGCGACCCTGGAGAGCCGGGACTTCGAGCTGATCGCCTTCGGCGCGTACGACAGCGAGGGCGAGCTGGACGCGTCGGCCCTCGACCCGGTCCGCACCCGGTCGATCCTGACCCGGCGCTCGACGACGGCGGTCCGCACCTGGTTCGAGGGCTTCGGCATCACCCGGGCGACCGGGCCGGTGCGCATCCCGCCCACCCCGGAGGCCGGGGTGTACCGGGGCCGTATCTGCCTGCCGGTACGCCATCGGGGTGTCGTCCTCGGGTACGTCTGGCTCCTGGACGACGATCCGGGCCCGAGCGAGCGGCAACTGGCCGCGGCGATGGCGGTCACCGCCCGGATCGGCGCGCTGCTCGCGGACGAGGCGCAGGCCGGGGCCGATCTGACCCGGGAACTGTTGGCGGTGCTGACCGCGGAGCGGGACTGGCAGCGGGACATGGCGGTGGCGGAGCTGCGCACCGCCCTGGGCGCCCGCTCGGACGGCCCGCACACGGTGGTGTGCGTGGCCCCCTGGCCGTCGCCGGATCCGGACGACGCCCCCTCGGTCCGTACGCTGCCGGGCGCGACCGCGCACTGCACGGTGCCCTGGGGCACCGCCGAGCAGTCGCTCGCGCTGCTGGTGCGGCTGCGGTCGACGGACACGGTGGGGCCGGCGGTGTCGGCGGCGGGGCGGCTGCTGGAACGGGCGGGCGGCAGGCGGCGCGGCCGGGGCGGCACGCCGGACGACACCGCGGGCGGGCGGCGGGCGGCCGGGATCGCGGCCGCCCGGACCGGGCTCACCGAACTGGGGGTCGCCTGGCGGGAGGCGGTCGGGGCGGCCCGCGCGGCGCTGGCCGAGCCGGGGCTCGGGCCGGTCGCCGAATGGGCGCGCATCGGACCGTACCGCCTGCTGACCTCCCTGCCGCACGAAGCGGCGCGGGATCCGGCGGTCGCCCCGCTGCTCGTCCCCGCCCACCAGGAACTGGCACGCACCGCCGAGGTGTTCCTCGACTGCGCGGGCCAGGCAGGCCGCACGGCCGCCGAACTGGGCATCCACCGCCAGACCCTCTACTACCGGCTGTCCCGGATCGAGCATCTGACAGGGCTGGACCTGGACGACGGCGAGGACCGACTGCTCCTGCACATGACACTGAAGGGGGCGCGCCTCTGAGCAGGTAGCGCCCTGAAGGGGCGCGGGGAACTGCGCGATCAACCACGACGGCGCCGCGGCCGACCGCGGAGGGTGTGGGGCTGTGCCCCGAAAGGGGCGCGGGGCTGTGTCGATATGCGGCTCCGCCGCGATGGGGGTCCCCCTGTTCGAGCGAAGCCGAGAACTAGGGGGAGCGACCAGCCACAACAGTGCCGCAGACGACCGACGGCACATCGCGGCGCTTCCAGCGGAGCGCTCGGCGCAAGGAAAACGCCGGACGGGCTGACCAGGTCAGCCCGTCCGGCGTTCGAGGACGAGACCGTTCGGGCCGAAGCGGGGCCCGGGGGGCGCCAACCCCCGACGGCGACTGCGGCCGTACGGCCACTTCGGGCAGTCGGCCGGCTCAGACCAGGTTCACCGAGCGGGCGAACGTCGCTCCGATCTCCGCCGCGACCTCCGCCAGCACACCCGCACCCACCGTGTCGTCCACGGTCAGCACGGCCAGCGCCTCGCCGCCCGCCGCGGCGCGGGCCACCTGCATGCCGGCGATGTTGATGCCCGCCTCGCCGAGGATGCGGCCGACGGTGCCGACGACACCCGGACGGTCGTCGTACCGCAGCACGACCATGTGGTCGGCGAGGGCGAGGTCGACGTCGTACTCACCGACGGCGACGATCTTCTGCGCGTTCTTCGGGCCGGCCAGCGTGCCGGAGACCGACACCTCCTCGCCACCCGCGAGCGTGCCACGCACGGTGACGACGTTACGGTGATCCGTCGACTCGGAGCTGGTGGTCAGGCGCACCTCGACGCCCCGCTCCTGGGCGAACAGCGGCGCGTTCACATACGACACCGTCTCGGCGACGACATCCTCGAAGACACCCTTGAGGGCGCTCAGCTCCAGCACCTTCACATCGTGCTGGGTGATCTCGCCGTACACCTCGACGTCGAGCCGGACGGCGACCTCGCCGGCCAGCGCGGTGAAGATCCGGCCGAGGCGCTCGGCGAGCGGCAGGCCGGGCTTGACGTCCTCGGCGATGACACCGCCCTGCACATTCACCGCGTCGGGGACCAGCTCACCGGCGAGGGCCAGGCGCACCGACCTGGCGACCGCGATGCCCGCCTTCTCCTGGGCCTCGTCGGTGGAGGCGCCGAGGTGCGGGGTGCACACGACCTGGTCGAACTGGAACAGCGGGGAGTCCGTGCACGGCTCCTTGGCGTACACGTCGAGGCCGGCTCCGGCGATCCGGCCCTCCTTCAGCGCCGCGTACAGCGCCTCCTCGTCGACGATGCCGCCGCGCGCCGCGTTGACGATGCGCACGCTCGGCTTGACCTTGCGCAGCGCCTCCTCGCCGATCAGCCCGAGGGTCTCGGGGGTCTTCGGCAGGTGCACGGTGATGAAGTCGGACACCTCCAGCAGCTCGTCCAGGGACAGCACCCTCACACCCATCTGGGCGGCCCGGGCGGGCTGGACGTAGGGGTCGTACGCGACGACCTTCATGCCGAAGGCGGACATGCGCTGCGCGACGAGCGCGCCGATGCGGCCGAGGCCCACGACGCCGAGCGTCTTCTCGGCCAGCTCGACACCGGTGTACTTGCTGCGCTTCCACTCGCCGTTCTTCAGCGCGGCGTTGGCCTGCGGGATGTTGCGGGCGGTGGCGACGATCAGGCCGCAGGCCAGCTCGGCCGCGGTGACGATGTTGGAGGTGGGGGCGTTGACGACCATCACGCCGGCCTTGGTGGCGGCGGAGACGTCGACGTTGTCCAGGCCGACGCCGGCTCGCGCGACGACCTTCAGCTTGCGCGCGGCGGCGATGGCCTCGGCGTCGACCTTGGTGGCGGAGCGGATCAGGATCGCGTCGACCTCGGCGATGGCGGGGAGCAGTTCGGCTCGGTCCGCGCCGCTGCAGTGCCGGATCTCGAAGTCGGGGCCGAGCGCGTCCACGGTCGCGGGCGACAGCTCTTCGGCGATGAGTACGACAGGTTTCGAGCTCACGTGAGTCCTCACAAGTCCAAAGCGTGCGGACGGCCGTCCCGACGGCCGCAGGCGGAGGAGGGGGCTAGCCGCGGAAGACGCACGACGCTGTGGGCCTGGCGCGTTGTTGTGCAGCAGTCTAGTGGCGTGGCCAAGGCCGTTCTGCGCCTCTGCGGAAGGATCACCCGTCCGGGGCTGGACGGGATGGACAACGGGGCCGGAGCGATTCGCCCCGGCCCCGTTTCATGAGGCTTACGCCTCCTCGTTCACCCAGCTCATCAGCTTGCGCAGCTGCTTGCCGGTGGTCTCCAGCAGGTGCTCGGAGTCCTGCCGCTTGTACTCGTTGTACTTCTTCAGACCGCCGTGGTACTCGTCCATCCAGTTCTTGGCGAAGGAGCCGTCCTGGATCTCGGCGAGGACCTGCTTCATCTCGGCCTTGGTGGCGTCGGTGATGATCCGCGGGCCGGTGACGTAGTCCCCCCACTCGGCGGTCTCCGAGATCGACCAGCGCATCTTCTCCAGGCCGCCCTCGTACATGAGGTCCACGATCAGCTTCAGCTCGTGCAGGCACTCGAAGTAGGCGATCTCCGGCTGGTAGCCGGCCTCGGTCAGGGTCTCGAAGCCCGCCTTGACCAGGGCCGCGGTGCCACCGCACAGGACGGCCTGCTCGCCGAACAGGTCGGTCTCGGTCTCCTCGGTGAAGGTCGTCTTGATGACGCCCGCGCGGGTGCCGCCGATACCCTTCGCGTACGACAGGGCCAGCGCGAAGGCGCCCCCGGAGGCGTCCTGCTCGACGGCGGCGATGCAGGGAACGCCGCGGCCCTCCTCGTACTGGCGGCGCACCAGGTGGCCCGGGCCCTTCGGGGCGACCATGCACACGTCCACGCCGGCCGGGGGCTTGATGAAACCGAAGCGGATGTTGAAGCCATGGCCGAAGAACAGCGCGTCGCCGTCCTTCAGGTTCGGGGCGATGGACTCCTCGTAGACCTGGCCCTGGATCGGGTCCGGCACCAGGATCATGATGACGTCGGCCTCGGCGGCGGCCTCCGCCGGCGTCACCACGCGCAGGCCCTGCTCCTCGGCCTTCGCCTTGGACTTCGAGCCCTCGTGCAGGCCGACCCGGACGTCGACACCCGAGTCACGCAGCGACAGGGCGTGCGCATGGCCCTGGCTGCCATAGCCGATGACCGCGACCTTGCGGCCCTGGATGATGGACAGGTCGGCGTCAGCGTCGTAGAACAGCTCGGCCACTTTGGGTTCTCTCCTTGGTGTGCAGGTGTTGCTTCCACCGTATGACGGTGGCGGGAAGGGACGATTCGGGGTCTCGGCATACGGGCGGCCGGTTTCCCCCGACCGCCCGATGCGTCGTTACGCCTTTATGCCGTTATGCCGACCGGTCGAGTGCGCGCAGCGACCGGTCCGTGATCGAGCGGGCGCCGCGCCCGATCGCGATGGTGCCGGACTGGACCAGTTCCTTGATGCCGAACGGCTCCAGCATCTTGAGCATGGCGGACAGCTTCTCGCCGGACCCGGTGGCCTCGACGGTCACGGCCTCCGGCGAGACGTCGACCGTCTTCGCGCGGAACAGCTGGACGATCTCGACGATCTGGGAACGCGTCTCGTTGTCGGCGCGCACCTTCACCAGAACGAGTTCGCGCTGCACCGCCTGCGCCGGCTCCAGCTCGACGATCTTCAGGACGTTGACGAGCTTGTTGAGCTGCTTGGTCACCTGCTCCAGCGGCAGTTCCTCGACGCCCACCACGATGGTGATGCGGGAGATGTCGGGGTGTTCCGTGACACCGACCGCGAGCGAGTCGATGTTGAAGCCGCGGCGGGAGAACAGGGCGGCGATCCGGGCGAGGATGCCCGGCGTGTTCTCCACCAGGACGGAGAGCGTGTGCTTGGACATGTCGGTGGTCTTCCTGGCTCAGTCGTCTTCGTTGTCGCCGAAGTCGGGGCGGACGTCCCGGGCGGCCATGATCTCGTCGTTGGAGGTGCCGGCGGCGACCATCGGCCAGACCATCGCGTCCTCGTGGACGATGAAGTCGACGACGACCGGGCGGTCGTTGACCGCGTTCGCCTCCTCGATGACCTTGTCCAGGTCCTCCGGGGACTCACAGCGGATCGCGTGGCAGCCCATCGCCTCCGACAGCTTCACGAAGTCGGGGACGCGGGTGCCCGCGCTCGGCTTGCCGTCCTCCCCCGGGCCGGAGTGCAGGACGGTGTTGGAGTACCGCTGGTTGTAGAACAGCGTCTGCCACTGGCGGACCATCCCGAGGGCGCCGTTGTTGATGATGGCGACCTTGATCGGGATGTTGTTCAGGGCGCAGGTGGTCAGCTCCTGATTGGTCATCTGGAAGCAGCCGTCGCCGTCGATCGCCCAGACCGCGCGGTCGGGCCGGCCGGCCTTGGCGCCCATCGCGGCCGGGACCGCGTAGCCCATGGTCCCGGCGCCGCCGGAGTTCAGCCAGGTGGCGGGCTTGTCGTACTCGATGAAGTGCGCGGCCCACATCTGGTGCTGGCCGACGCCCGCCGCGAAGATCGTTCCCTCGGGTGCCAGCCGGCCGATCCGCTCGATGACCTGCTGCGGGGAGAGCGAGCCGTCGGCGGGCTGGTCGTAGCCCAGCGGGTAGGTCTCGCGCCAGCGGTTGAGGTCGTTCCACCAGGCGGTGTAGTCGCCCGTGCGACCCTCGCTGTGCTCCTTCTGCACGGCCTGGACCAGATCGGCGATGACCTCGCGGGCGTCACCGACGATCGGCACGTCGGCTTCGCGGTTCTTGCCGATCTCCGCGGGGTCGATATCGGCGTGGACGATCTTGGCGTGCGGGGCGAAGCTGTCCAGCTTGCCGGTGACGCGGTCGTCGAAGCGGGCTCCGAGGGCGACGATCAGGTCGGCCTTCTGCAGAGCCGTGACAGCGGCCACCGATCCGTGCATGCCCGGCATGCCCAGGTGCAGCGGGTGGCTGTCGGGGAATGCGCCGAGCGCCATCAGGGTGGTGGTGACGGGCGCTCCGGTGAGTTCCGCGAGGACCCTCAGCTCGGTGGTGGCCTGCGCCTTGATGACGCCGCCGCCGACGTACAGGACGGGCCGCCGGGCGGAGGTGATCAGCTTGGCCGCCTCGCGGATCTGCTTGGCGTGCGGCTTGGTCACCGGGCGGTAGCCGGGCAGGTCCATGACCGGCGGCCAGGAGAAGGTGGTCTGTGCCTGGAGGGCGTCCTTGGCGATGTCGACCAGGACCGGTCCCGGCCGGCCGGTGGCGGCGATGTGGAACGCCTGCGCGATCACCCGCGGGATGTCCCCGGGGTCGGTGACCAGGAAGTTGTGCTTGGTGATCGGCATGGTGATGCCGACGATGTCCGCCTCCTGGAAGGCGTCCGTGCCGATCGCCTTGGACGCGACCTGGCCGGTGATCGCGACCAGCGGGACGGAGTCCATGTGCGCGTCGGCGATCGGCGTGACCAGGTTGGTGGCGCCGGGGCCCGAGGTGGCCATGCACACGCCGACCTTGCCGGTCGCCTGCGCGTATCCCGTGGCCGCGTGCCCGGCACCCTGCTCGTGGCGGACCAGCACATGGCGGACCCGGGTGGAGTCCATCAGCGGGTCGTAGGCGGGCAGGATCGCACCGCCGGGAATGCCGAATACGGTGTCGGCGCCGACCTCCTCAAGCGAGCGGATCAGGGACTGCGCACCCGTGACGTGCTCGATGGGCACGGACTGCTGTCCTCCGGAACGGGGCCGCGGCTGCGGATGGGGGGCCCCGGTGGCCTGCTCGGTCATCGGCATTCTCTTCTCGATGCTGAGGGTTTTTGCGAGGTTCGTGCGGTGTCGGTCTGCTGTACGGCGGGTGCCCGTGCAACAAAAAACCCCTCGTGCCGTAGGGCAAGCGAGGGGAGCGCGCCGGTGAGGTCGCTGGGGTTTCCGGATCGTCCTCCGGTGGGTCCCAGCTCAACCGACGCGCTGTCCAAGTACGAGAATTCGGGTGCGCATGGTGCGACCCTCCCCCCGGCACGCATCACGTGTCAAGTGGGTGGGACGGGAGTCTCATTATGTGAGCGTAGGGCACTTCCGCCCCCTAACACGGCGGACACACCACCGGCGAGCGCCGGTACGGTCGGCCCGTGCGGCACCGGATACTGGCCGGATCCGAGCGCCCGGCGCAGCCGGTATTCCTCCAGTGGCCCGGCGAACGCCATGCCCTGCCCATGGGTGCAGCCCATCGCACGCAACGCCACGACCTGCTCCGGAAGGTCCACGCCGTCGGCCACGGACTGCAGCCCGAGGTCGGTGGCGATCCGCAGCAGCCCACTGGTGATCTTGTGCAGCCGCGCGGACTCGATGACGCCGTCGACCAGGCTGCGGTCGAGTTTCAGCACATCGACGGGGAGTCTACGCAGGGCCGTGATCGCCGCATAGCCGCTGCCGAAGCCGTCCAGGGCGATCCGGACACCGAGCCGCCTGAGCGCACCGAGCCGACGCTCCAGCTCGTCGAGGGAGACCCGGGGGTCGGTGTCCGCCAGCTCGATCAGCAGGGACCCCGACGGCAGCCCGTGCCGGGTCAGCAGGGCCTCCACCGAGCCGTGCGGCATCGACCGGTCCAGCAGCCGCCGCGCGGACATCCGCACCGCCACGGGTACGGCGAGTCCGGTCGCGGCCCGCTCGGCGGCCTGGGCCACCGCCTCCTGAAGGATCCAGCGCTCCAGCTCCGAGGTCCGGTCGCTGTCCTCGGCCACCCGCAGAAACTCGGCCGGGGTGAACAGCACCCCCTGGGAGGAGCGCCAGCGCGCCTGGGCGGAGGCCGACATGACCCGGCCGCTGCCCAGGCACACCACCGGCTGGTGCAGCAGGGTGAACTCGCCGTCGTGCAGCGCGGCGCGCAGCCGGGTGGCCAGCTCCGCCTTCCGTACGACGTCCTGCTGCATCTGCGGCTTGTACAGCTCGACACGGCCCTTGCCTGCCGACTTGGCCCGGTACATCGCCAGGTCGGCGTTGCGCAGCAACTCGCCCGCGCCGAGGCCCGGATCAGCGAAGGCGACACCGATGGAGGCGTTGACCCGGACATCGTTGCCGTCGATGAGATACGGCTGGGAGAGGGTCGCTCTGAGGCGGTCGGCCAGCTCCAGGATGTTCCGCTCCCGGGCACCGCGGTCCCGGGTGCCGTCCCCGACGATCAGGGCCGCGAACTCGTCGCCGCCCAGCCGGGCCGCGGTGTCCCCCTGCCGGACCGCGTCCTGGAGTCTGCGGGCGGCCTGGACGAGCAGTTCGTCCCCGGCCTGGTGCCCGATCGTGTCGTTGACTGCCTTGAAGCCGTCGAGGTCGATGAAGAGGACGGCCGTGCCGTGCGGGACGGCGGCGCGGTCGGAGGCGCGGCGGCCGGACAGGGCCTGCTGCACGCGCCGGGTGAACAGGGCGCGGTTGGGCAGGTCGGTGAGCGGGTCGTGCTCCGCGCTGTGCTGCAGCTGTGCCTGTAGGCGCACTCTGTCGGTCACGTCCCGGCTGTTGAAGATGAGGCCGCCGTGGTGACGGTTGACGGTCGACTCCACATTGAGCCAGCCGCCGGCGCCGGACCGGAAGCGGCACTCGATGCGGGTGGTGGGTTCTTCGAGGGGGCCGGCGGTGAGGAAGCGACGCACCTCGTGCACCACACAGCCCAGGTCCTCCGGGTGGATGAGGGCGGCCAGTTCGCTGCCCACCAGGTCCTCCGCGGGCCGCCCGTAGACCCCGGCGGCGGCCGGGGAGACGTACCGGAGGATGCCGTTGGGCGCGGCGATCATGATGACGTCGCTCGACCCCTGCACCAGGGAGCGGAAGTGGTTCTCCTTCTGCGCCAGTTCCTGGGTGAGGGTGATGTTGTCGAGCAGCATGATGCCCTGGCGCACGACGAGCGCGAGCACCACGCAGCCGGCGGTGACGAGGACGACGTGGTCGGGGCTGCGGCCGTTGAGAACGTTGTACAGGATGCCCAGGGTGCATACCGCGGCGGCCAGATAGGGGGTGAGCGCGGACAGCGAGCCGGTGAGCGGCCGGCCGGCCGGATACCGGCTGTGCTCGTCCACCTGGCCGGGCGGCGGCAGTTGCGCGTGGTCGCCGGACCGCGGTCCTGGCGGGTGCGGGTGGACCGCGCGCGCGTGCCCGCCGCCGGACCGGTCCGGTACGTGCTGTCCCTGGCGCGGGGGCGCCGCCCAGGGGGCGTAGGCGAGCAGCAGTGAACCGGCGAACCAGCCCGCGTCGAGCAGCTGCCCGGAGCGGTAGTTGCTGTGCAGCAGCGGCGAGGTGAACAGCGCGTCGCACATCACGGTCAGGGCGAGCGCGCCGATCGCCGTGTTGACCGCCGTGCGGTTGCCCGGTGAGCGTCGGAAGTGCAGCGCGAGCACCATGCTGACCAGGACGATGTCGAGCAGCGGGTACGCCAGTGACAGCGCGGCGTGCGCCACGCTCGGCCCGTCGAACCCGGCGGCCTGCGCGAGCGCGAGACTCCAGGACAGCGTGAGCAGCGAGCCACCGATCAGCCAGGCGTCCAGCGCCAGGCACATCCAGCCCGCCTTCGACACCGGCCGCTTGGCGAGGACCAGCAGGCCCACGATGGCGGGCGGCGCGAAGCACAGGAAGAACAGGTCGGCGAAGCTGGGGCTGGGCATGGGCCGCCGCAGCACGACCTCGTACCACCCCCAGACCGTGTTGCCCAGGGCCACCATCGCCGAGGAGAGGGCGAACAGCAGCCAGGCGGTTCGAAACCGGACACGACGGCGGTGGGCGTAGACCAGACACGAGACGGCGGCGGTGCCTGCCGCCGCGGCCAGCCCGAAGTCACCCATGATCAGCGCGATTTCGCTCGAACCCCAGTCGAGCGCGGAACCGACGGCGTATCCCGCGCACAGCAGGGCCAGAACGAACTGGCGGACCACACTGGACCCGCCGCCGACGGCCGGCGGACGGGGCAGCGGCGGTCCTGCCGAGTGCTGTGTGCGCAGCGCTCCGCGCAGGGTGGTCGTCACCGAGGGTGGCGAGCTCACCGGTCCCTCCCGGTGCGTACCGATCCCGGGTCCCGGGGGTCCAGGTGCGCGTGCCTCCTGTGCCCGCTGTACCTGCGGTGGTGACTGGTGTGATGGCCGCGTCTGTGCGCCGCCGTGCGCCAGGGCCGCCGTCGGCGGCCCCGCCGCGTCGGATCGTTCGTCCATAGGCCGTGCATCGCCCGTCGCCCCCCTCACATCTCTGAAATGTCCATCCCCGGCGCCGAACGGTGCACGGCGCAGCCCCTGTCGGGACGATACACCAGTCTCGTCACTCAGGGACATAGCTCCTCTACGCTCAGTGACGGACCGTGAGATGTGCGCACCCTCCGCGTCCGAAAAGCTGCGGAGGGTGCCTGAAATGGATTACTCGTCCACCACGTCGGCCGTCACGCGCCCGTGGAGCCCGAGCCGGTGGAGCCCGTGGAGCCCGAGCCCGTGGAGCCCGTGGAGCCCGTGGAGCCCGTGGAGCCCGTGGAGCCCGTGGAGCCCGTGGAGCCCGTCGTAAGGATCACGTTGTGCAGTGACTCCCGGTTCACGAAACGGTTCAGCTGGTCCACCAGCAGCCGCTTGGCGCGCGGCAGGAAGGCCGACGTGGGCCCGCCCACGTGCGGGCTGATCAGCACGCCGGGCGCCTGCCACAGGGGATGGCCCGGCGGCAGCGGCTCCGGGTCCGTCACATCCAGGGCGGCCGTGATGCGGCGGCTCTCCAGCTCCGCGAGCAGCGCCTTGGTGTCGACGACGGGGCCGCGGGCGACGTTGACCAGCAGCGCTCCGTCCTTCATCCGCGCGAGGAAGTCGGCGTCGACCAGGCCCCGCGTGGTCTCGTTCAGCGGCGTGGACAGGATCACGACATCCGCCTGCGGAAGCAGAGCGGGCAGTTCGGTGAGCGGATGCACCGGACCGCGCTCCGAAGTGCGCCCGGAGCGCGCGACGCGCGCCACCCGCGCGAGCTCAAATGGCGCGAGCCGGTCTTCGATGGCCGCGCCGATGGAGCCGTAACCGACAATAAGGACATTCTTGTCGGCGAGGGCCGGATGGAACCCGCCGTGCCACTCCCCTCTGTCCTGGGCGCGCACGAAGTCCGGGATGCCGCGCAGCGAGGCGAGGGTCAGGGCCAGCGTCAGCTCGGCCGTGCTCGCCTCGTGCACCCCGCGCGCGTTGCACAGCAGGACGCCCGGCCGCAGCTGCCCGAGACCCGGCTGCACATGGTCGATGCCCGCGGACAGCGTCTGGACGACCTGCACACCGCTCATCTGCGGCAGCGGACGGACGCAGAGGTCGCTGGGCTTCATGTAGGGCACGACGTAGAAGACGCAGTCGGCCGGGTCCGCCGGGAACTCCTCTCCCCCGTTCCAGTACAGGTAGTCGGGCCCGTCGGGAAGCCCCTCGATCTCCTCCGACGGTATGGGCAGCCACACATCAGCAGTCATGGTCAGGAGGCTATGTCAGGCTCGGAAACAGGCAGAGGCTAGGTTGGGGACCGAAGAGGGAGGTTCACGACCAGGTGGAGCGCAGGACGATCGGCGCGGGGGCGCTCGCGGTGGGGGCCGTCGGACTCGGCTGCATGCCGATGAACTGGGCGTACAGCGGGTCGCGGCAGCGCGGGGACGAGTCGCTCAGGACCGTGCACCGGGCCCTGGACCTCGGCTCCACGCTCCTGGACACCGCCGACATGTACGGCCCGTTCACCAACGAACTGCTGATCGGCCGGGTGCTCAAGGAGCGGCGCGCGGAGGCCGTCGTGTCGACCAAGGTCGGGCTGCTGGTGGGCGAACAGCACATCGTGGCCAACGGCCGCCCCGGCTATGTGCGGCGGGCCTGCGACGCCTCGCTGCGGCGGCTGCAGACCGATGTGATCGACCTGTACCAGCTGCATCGCGCCGACCCGGAGGTCCCGGTCGAGGAGACGTGGGGCGCGATGGCGGAGCTGGTCCGGGCCGGGAAGGTTCGCGCCCTGGGCCTGTGCGCGGTGGGCGCCCGCGGTGGGCGCCGCTCGGGAACCGGGCTGCACGACGCGACGCTGCGCCAGCTCCGGCGCGTCCAGCAGGTCTTCCCGGTGAGCGCGGTGCAGGCGGAGCTGTCGGTGTGGTCGCCGGAGGCACTGGAGGCGCTGCTGCCGTGGTGCGAGGAGCGCGGCGTCGGCTTCCTCGCCGCGATGCCGCTCGGCAACGGCTTCCTGACCGGCACGCTGACCCCGGGCGAGGGCTTCGAGCCGGACGACGTGCGGGCCCGCCATCCGCGTTTCACGGCCGAGATGATGGCCGCCAACCAGCCCATCGTGGCCGGGCTGCGCCGGGTGGCCCGGCAGCACGGCGAGCACGTCACACCGGCCCAGGTGGCCCTGGCCTGGACCCTGGCGCAGGGCCGGCACGTGGTCCCGGTGCCGGGTACGAAACGGGAGCGCTGGGTGACGGAGAACGCGGCCGCCCCGTCCGTCTCCCTGACCCCGGACGACCTGACGGAACTGACCCGGCTCCCGTCGGCCCGGGGTTCCTGGGACTGACACCGCGGATGTCTTCGGGCTTATGGGAACTCGGGCGGCGTGAGCGGTGTAAGAGATAGAGAAGCCGCTGCCAAGACCGCCGCGTCGAAGGGACCATGATCGTGCAACGTCGAGCCGTGTCAGCCGTGCTGGCCGCAACCGCGCTCCTGCTGACGGCCGGCTGCTCCTCCGACGGAGGCGGCCCGCCGGGTGGGAGCGGGAGTACGACCGCGCAGGGGGCGACGTCGGGCGCCTCCCCGTCCGCTGGGTCGACCGATCCGACCCCGCCCGCCAAGGGCTCGGTGAAGGTGGTGCGGACGGTCACGGAGAACCTGAAGTCCCCCTGGGGCCTGGCTCCCCTGCCCGGCGGCGGCCTGCTCGTCTCCTCCCGGGACGACGGGACGATCACCCGGGTCGACGAGAAGACGGGCAAGCAGACCGAGCTGGGCAAGGTCTCCGGGGTGTCCCCGGCCGGCGAGGGCGGTCTCCTGGGCATCGCCCTCTCCGCCGACTACGCCTCCGACCACATGATCTACGCGTACTTCACCTCGGCCTCGGACAACCGGATCGTCCGTATGTTGTACGACGAGCGGAAGCCGGCCGGCGAACAGCTCGGCGCGCCCGACACGGTCTTCCGGGGCATCCCCAAGGGCTATATCCACAACGGCGGCCGCATCGCCTTCGGCCCGGACGGCATGCTCTACGCGGGCACGGGCGAGAGTGGCCAACGGGGTCTGTCCCAGGACCTGAAGTCCCTGGGCGGCAAGATCCTGCGGATGACCCCGGAGGGCGAGCCCGCCCCCGGCAATCCGTTCAAGGACTCCGCCGTGTACACCTACGGCCACCGCAATGTGCAGGGCCTCGCGTGGGACGACAAGCAGCGTCTGTTCGCCTCGGAGTTCGGCCAGGACACCTGGGACGAGCTGAACGCGATCAAGCCGGGCGACAACTACGGCTGGCCGGACGCCGAGGGCAAGTCGTCCGACGCCCGGTTCCACAACCCGCTGGCCCAGTGGCACACGGACGTCGCCTCCCCCAGCGGCATCGCCTATGTGAACGGTGCCATCTGGATGGCCGGACTCAGAGGCCAGCGACTGTGGCGCATCCCGCTGAAGGGCACGGAGGCCGCGGCGGAGCCGCAGGCGTTCCTGAAGGGCACCTACGGCCGGCTCCGTACGGTCGTCGCGGCGGGCGGCGACAGACTGTGGCTGGTCACGAACAACACGGACGGCAGAGGCAAGCCGAAGAAGGGAGACGACCGAATCCTGGAACTACGGGTGAAGTGAGGCCCACACCGACCGGCGCCCCGTCTCGCGTCTGCCGTCCGAAGTCCCGTCTGCCGTCCGAAGTGCCGCATGCCGCATGCCGTCTGCCGTCTGCTACGGACGTGGCCGCGCGCTGAGCCGGTCATCCACCCCGGGCGGCAGCGGCGGAAACAGCCCCAGCCGATGAGCCAGGGCCGCCGCCTCACCCCGTCCCGAGACACCGAGCTTGCCCAGGATGTTGGAGACGTGGACGCTCGCGGTCTTCGGGGAGATGAAGAGTTCCTCGGCAATCTGGCGGTTGGTGCGGCCCGCGGTGACCAGGCGGAGCACATCACGCTCCCGGCTGGTGAGGCCCAGCGCCTCGACCGGGTCGGCCGGGGCGGGCGTCCGCCGCGGGGCGCAGGTCAGGGTGAGACGGGCGCGCTGGGCGAGCAGCGCGACGGAGTCGGTGAGCGGGCGGGCGCCCAGGTGACCGGCGACGGCTCCGGCCAGCCGGAGCAGTTCGGTGGCGCGGTCCCGCTCGCCGTCCCCGCCGACGGGCGGATCTCCCGGACGTCTGCCGCCGGGTGACAGCAGGGCCGTCGCGAGCCGGTGGCGGACGCGGGCGAGATCGTAGGGCCGGTCAAGGGACTCGAAGGCGGTGACCGTCTCGGACCAGGTGTCGGGGGTGTCCTCGCCCGCGGCGCGCCGGAGTTCGGCACGGACCCATGCGTCGTGGGCGAGCCACACGGGTGCGCCGGTGGTGAGCTTCTTGGCCGCGGCGGCGATGCGGTCGAGCGCCTCGGCCCGGCCGGGTTCCGCCGCGGGCAGGGCGCGGGCGTCGGCCTCCGCGGTGGCGGCGGCCCTGACCAGCGGCCAGGCGTAGCGGTGGCTGCCGGGCGGGACGCCGGCGTCCAGGGCGCGGTGCAACTCGGCGCGGACATCGAACAGGCGGCCCTCTGCCGCGGCGACGCCGACCGCGACACGGGCCAGCGGCAGCCACTGCTGGGGCATGATGTCGTGGGTGCCGAAGTAGCCGCGGGCTGCGCCGAGTTGGCGGGCCGCCCCGGTCAGGTCACCCCGGCCCAGCGCGAGGCGCGCCAGGGACAGCGCGGCCGAGCCCAGGGGCTTGGTGCCGGGGCCGCGGCGGGTCGCGTTCGCGGCGGCGGACTCGGCCTGTCGCCAGCGGCCGAGGGCGTACTGGGACTCGGCGAGGTTGGCCCACAACCATGCCTCGGAGCCGAGCAGGCCGAACCTTTGGGTGTAGCTGATCCCTTCGTCCAGGATGGGGACGGCCTCCCGGGAGCGGCCGACCGCTTCGAGTTCGGCGGGCAGGTTCACATAGGCGCGGCCCGCGACATGGGGGTAGCCCTCCTGCACGGAACGGTCCTTGACCCGGCGCAGCTCAGCGAGCCCGGCCTCGACGTCGCCCGCGTCGACCCGGAGGGCGCCGAGGGTGATGCGCGCGTCCAGTTCGATCTCGCGGGCGCCGACCATGCGCGTGTACTCCACGGCCCGTTCGGCGGCGGCGAGGGCCTCGGGGCCCGGCTCGTGCAGCATCGACCAGTTGGCGACGCCGGCGAGCACGTCGGCGTGCACCTCGGAGGGGGGCAGTCCGCGTACCAGGTGCTCGGCGGTGGCCAGTTCGTGCCGTCCGTCGCCGCGTCCCAGTGTCTGGACGAGGTTGGAGCACTGGGTCCAGAACCAGGCGGTGCGCAGCGGTTCGTCCTCGTTCTCGAGGAGTTGCAGCGCCCGCCTGGTGATCTTCAGGGCGCGTTCGCGCTCACCGCATCTGCGTCCGGCGACGGCAGCCTCCGCCATCAGGTCGAGATAGCGCAGCGGGGTGGCGGTGGCGTCGCAGGGCGGGTACACCTCGGCGCAGTCGACGGGTCGCAGTGCGGCCCGGACCGGGTCGGGGGCGGTGTCCCACAGTTCCATCGCCCGCTCCAGGAGCCGTAGTTGCTCGCTGTAGGCGTACCGGCGGCGGGCGACGACGGAGGCGTCCAGGACGGCGGGCAGGGCCTTGGCGGGGTCGTGGGCGTGGTACCAGTGGCTGGCCAGTCGCATGACGCGTTCGTCGGCGGGGACGAGCGCCGGGTCGTTCTCCATGGCTTCGGCGTAGCGGCGGTTGAGGCGGGAGCGTTCGCCGGGCAGCAGATCGTCGGCGACGGCCTCGCGGACCAGGGAATGGCGGAAGCGGAAGCCGTCGCCGCCGGGGGCGGTGCGGAGGATGTTGGCGTTCACGGCGGCGCGCAGGGCTTCGATCAGGTCGTCCTCGGCGAGCTGGGCGACGGCGGCGAGGAGCGGGTAGGCGACCATGGCGCCGCCCTCGGCGACGATCCGGGTGACCCGCTGGGCGGTCTCGGGCAGCGCCTCCACCCGGACCAGGAGCAGGTCGCGCAGGGAGTCGGTGAGGCCGGTGCGGCAGCCCTCGCAGGCCGCGACGGCCAGTTCCTCGACGAAGAAGGCGTTGCCGTCGGAGCGTTCGAAGATCTCGTCGACCTGGGCGGGGTCCGGTTCGGCGGCGAGGATACCGGCGATCTGACGGCCGACCTCCTCGCGGTTGAAGCGGGCGAGTTCGACGCGGCGGACGGTGCGCAGCCGGTCGAGTTCGGCGAGCAGGGGGCGCAGCGGGTGGCGGCGGTGGAGGTCGTCGCTGCGGTAGGTGGCGAGGACGACGAGACGGCCGGCGCGCAGGGTGCGCAGGAGGTAGGAGAGCAGGTGGCGGGTGGAGGCGTCGGCCCAGTGCAGGTCCTCCAGAGCGAGGACGACCGTGCGGTCGGCGGCGACGTGTTCCAGCAGGCGGGCGGTGAGTTCGAAGAGACGGGCCATGCCCTCCTCGTCGTGCCGCCCCGGGGCGCGGGCGGGGGTGGCCTCGCCGAGTTCAGGCAGGAGCCGGGCCAGGTCCTCCTCCTGGCCCACGGCGGCTGCGGCGAGTTCGTCGGGCAGGGCGCTGCGCAGAGCGCGCAGGGCGGTGGAGAACGGGGCGAACGGCAGTCCGTCGGCGCCGATCTCGACGCAGCCGCCGAGTGCGACGACGGCGCCCTGACGGCCGGCGGCGGTGGCGAACTCCTCGACCAGCCGGGTCTTGCCCACGCCTGCCTCGCCGCCGACCAGGAGCGCCTGGGGTTCGCCGGCGGCGGCACGGGCGAGCGCGTCGTTCAAGGTGTGCAGTTCGTCGGTGCGGCCGACGAACACGGGGCTGACGGTCCTGGTCTCCACGGGTCCGAGCATCGCACGGCGGTCCGACAGCACGGCAGCTGTTTTCCATCGGGAGGGCGGGGGCGTTCCCAGGTCAGGCGCGGGTGGGCGGGTGGCGTGGCGGGCCGGGCGCGGTCGCCCGCGGGGCGGGAGTGGGCGGGCGTCGCCCGTGCGGACGCCCGCCCCCGCCGGGGTGCTCACGGGGTGCTCACGCGGTGCGGGGAAGCCGATGGCGGCCCGGCCGCCCGGTATCGGAAGGAGCGTCGCGGGCGGCGCGGCGGGCGGCGCGGCGTCCGCGTAGCGCCTCGCGGGCCAGGCGCTCGTGCGTGGCCCGGCGGTGCAGCTCGATGGCGCGGATCCGGTGGAGTTCGTACTCGATCATGTCGGTTCCCCTGGGAGGGTCGGGTTTCGGCATCGATTGCAGCGATGCCGCCACCTTCGTCGGCCAGGGGGCGCGGCGCATCGGGAGAGTTCCGCATCTTCCGGCGGGCGGTGGGCTCCGGAGGCGCGTAAGGGGCCTCAAGGCGCTCCGTAAGGGTGCTTACGGAGTCCCGTATACGGTGCTTACGGAGTTCCGTGCGGTGCTTACGGTATCCCAAGGCCCCTGGTGAGATGGGCTGGTTCAGCTGGTCGAGGGCAGTCCGAGGAGTGCGTCGGAGTACTTGAGGACGGCCAGCAGCAGGCCGAGGACGCCGAGCGAGACACCGGCCCAGGCGACCGACTTGATCCAGGCGGCCTGCGGCCTGCCGGGGGCGCCGAACGCGGGCCGGGCCAGCACGACGACGCCGGTGATCAGTGCCGCCAGCGCGAACGCTCCGGCCCAGAGCGCGGTGGTCTGCCAGGCGTCGCCGTAGACCGCCCGCACCTGCGTGGCGACGCTCGCCTTCGACGAGGTCTCCAGCTGGCCGATCAGGGTCTCGCGCGCCGCGGCCACGGTGCCGATCCAGCCGCCGGTCAGCGAGACGAGGCCCAGCACGGCGGAGACGACGGCTCCGGCGCCCTGGCCGACCCCGGACGGACCGTCCTCCGCCCCTTCCTCGACCGAAGCCTCGGCCGTCCCGCCGACCGTCTCCCCGGCCGTCCCGTCGGTCCGGTCTGCGGCTGCGGTCCCGGTGTCCGCGGCCTCGTCGGCCCTGCCGGTGTCCGCCACCGTCCCGTCGGTCCTGGTCTCGGTGGCCGCCACCGCCTCGTCGGCCTCGGTCTCTGTGCCGGTCACGGTCACGGTCTCGTCACCTGTCTTCGTTCCCATGCACGGCACGGTACGGACGCCATCTGAGAGGTCCCTTAATGATCGTTGTGAGCGGCACGCGCGTGTGCGGCGCGCCACTCGTCGGCGAGCACCGACCACACCTCGGTGTCGTGCCGGATGCCCCGATGGAGGTGGTTCTCGCGGAGCACCCCGTCCCGGGACATCCCCAGCCGCCGCGCGACATTGATGCTCGGCCGGTTGCCGGACGCCGCGTGCCACTCCACCCGGTGGATGCCGCGCTGCTCGACCGCCCAGTCGATGAGCACGGTCGCGGCGCGGGTGACGAGCCCGCGCCCGGCCGCGGCGGGCTCCAGCCAGCAGCCGACCTCGCAGCTGCCCTGCTGCGCGTCGAAGGTCCGGAACAGCACCCCGCCGACCAGCTTCCCGTCCAGCCAGATGCCGTGCATGCCGCCGCTGTCGGTGGTGCGCTTGTCGGCGTAGGCGGTGAGGATGTCCCGTGCGGAGTCGACGTCCGTCGCGCGGGCGCCGAAGGCGATGTACTGCCCGATGAACTCGCGGCCCCGGTCGAGGTGCGCGAGGAACTCCTCGGCGTCCCAAGGGTCCAGGGGCCGCAGTTCGGCTCCGTCGTCACCCAGGGTTATCGCGTACATCCTGATGTCGCTCCTTCTCCAGTTCCACCACGACGGCGTCGAGCCTCTCATGGGCGGCGCGGCATTCGGGCGGTTCGATGCTGATCCTGGGCAGGCGACGGTCGAGCCAGCCCGGCAGCCACCAGTTGGCGCCGCCGAGCAGGTGCATCAGGGCGGGCACCAGCAGGGTCCGCAGGACGAAGGCGTCGAGGGCGACGGCGGCGGCCAGCGCGATGCCGAACATGGCGATCACACGGTCACCGCCGAGCACGAAGGCGAGAAACACCGAGATCATGATGACGGCCGCGGAGTTGATCACGCGGCTGGTCTCGGCGAGGCCCACCCGGACGGCGCGCCGGTTGTCGCCCGTCTCCAGCCATTCCTCGTACATCCGGCTGACCAGGAAGACCTGGTAGTCCATGGAGAGCCCGAAGAGCACCGACACCATGATCACGGGAAGGAAGGGCTCGATCGGTCCGGCCCGGCCGAGCCCCAGCGGTTCGCTGCCCCAGCCCCACTGGAAGATCGCGACGACGATGCCGAAGGCGCCCGCGACGGCGGCGAGGTTCATCGCGGCGGCCTTCAACGGGATGCCGATCGACCGGAAGGCGAGCAGGAGCAGCACACAGCCGAACCCGATGACGACGCCGACGAACAGCGGCAGCTTGCCGACGATCACGCCGGCGAAGTCGTCGTAGCTCGCGGTCACTCCACCGACGTGTACGTCGAGCGAGGTGCCCTGCTCCGCGCGTGGGAGGACCTGCTGGCGCAGCCGGTCGACCAGGTCGCTGGTCTGCCGTGACTGCGGCGCGGAGTCGGGCACGACGGTCAGATACCCGGTGTCGCCCGCGGTGTTGAACCGCGCGGGTGTCACGGACGCGACGCCCGGTGTGGCGCGCAGGGTGGCGTCGAGGTTGTCGAGGGCGAGCCGGGCGTCGGCCCCGTCGACGCGTGACACCAGCGTCAGCGGTCCGTTGACGCCGGGGCCGAAACCGTCGGCGATGAGGTCGTACGCCTGCCGGGTGGTCGAGGTCCTGGGGTCGTTGCCCTGGTCGGAGGTGCCGAGGCGGAGGGTGAGGGTGGGCAGCGCGAGCAGGGTGACGACGGCGAGGGCGACCGAGCCGAGCAGCCTGGGGTGGCGTTCGACGAATGCGGACCAGCGGGCGGCGAGGCCGGTGGGCAGTTCGGGCTGCGGACCGTGCTCGGCGAGCCGCTGTCGCTCGCGTCGGCTCAGCGCGCGGTCGCCGATGAGGCGGAGCAGGGCGGGCAGCAGGGTCACGGAGGCGGCGACGGTGAGGACGACGGTCAGCGCGGCGGCGACGGCGACCCCGTTGAGGAAGCTCAGCCGCAGGATCAGCATGCCCAGCAGGGCGATGCACACGGTGGCGCCCGCGAACACGACCGCGCGTCCGGTGGTGGCGACGGCCTCGGTGGCGGCCTCGGTGACGGAGAGTCCGCGTTTCAGACCGCGGCGGTGCCGGGTGACGATGAACAGCGCGTAGTCGATGCCGACGCCGAGCCCGATGAGCAGGCCGAGCATCGGCGCGAACGCGGCGACGGTCATGGCGTGGCCGAGCAGCGCGATGGCGGCGTATGCGGTGCCGACGCCGACCAGGGCGGTGGCTATGGGCAGCAGGGAGGCGGCGAGCGAGCCGAAGGCGAGGAAGAGCACCACGGCGGCGACGACCACGCCGACCGCCTCGGCGACATGCCCGCTCGACGACTCGGTGAGCCCGATGGCGCTGCCGCCCGACTCGACCCGCAGCCCGTCCGTCTCGGCGGACTCGGCGGTGCGGACGACGGCCTCGGCCTCGGATCTGGCGATGTGCTCGACCGGCCGGTCGAAGGTGACGACGGCGTATGCGGTCCGCCCGTCGTGGCTGATCTGCCCGGTGACCTGGCCGTCGTAGGGGCTGGTGACCGAGGAGACCCCGGGCAGGTCCGCGATCTCGTCCAGGGTGCGGCTCATCGTCTGCTCGACGTCGGCGGCCCGGACGCCGCCGGATCCGGTGCGCCACACGACGGTGTCGCTGTCACCTCCCAGGCCCGGGAAGCCCGCGCTCAACAGCTCGCCGGCCCGGCCCGACTCGGTGCCGGGGACCTGATAGCTCTCGGAGTATGCGGAGCCGGTGACGGCGGCGGCAGCGGTGACGCCGCCGAAGGCGAGCAGCCAGAGCAGAACGGCGACCAGACGGTGCCGGACACACCAGCGTGCGAGGGCTGCCACGAACCTGCTCCAGGGATGATGTGCGGATCTTTGACCGGGAACGCACGTCCATGGACGAAACAGCCCGCAAAGAACACTGAGCAACAAAGGTCACTCTTGCAGCTGAAGGAGATCGTTTGTCGGGTTCGTGGGCTTCTTCACAAGCGGCGAAAACCGGGAACTTCCGCGGGTCGTCCGGTTGCGGTAGCGCCGGGACGGGTGAGTCGCGGGGGCGCCGGTGACGAAAGCGCCCTGGGGGGACGCATCGTGGCGATGCGTCCCCCCAGGGGCGGTTGCCGCACGCGGTGGCTCAGCCCTCGCCGACGCCCAGCTTCTGAAGGATCAGCTCCTTGACGCGGGCCGCGTCGGCCTGGCCGCGGGTGGCCTTCATGACCGCGCCGACCAGGGCGCCGGCCGCGGCCACCTTGCCGCCGCGGATCTTGTCCGCGATGCCCGGGTTGCCGGCGATGGCCTCGTCGACGGCCGTGCCGAGCGCCGAGTCGTCGGAGACGACCTTCAGACCGCGCCGCTCGACGACCTCGTCCGGGGTGCCCTCGCCCGCGAGGACGCCCTCGATGACCTGGCGGGCCAGCTTGTCGTTCAGGTCGCCCGAGGACACCAGCCGGGTGACGCGGGCGACCTGCTCGGGTGTGATCGCCAGCTCGTCCAGTGCCTTGCCCGACTCGTTGGCGCTGCGCGCCAGTTCGCCCATCCACCACTTGCGGGCGGAGGCGGCGTCGGCACCGGCGTCGATGGTGGCGACGATCGGGTCCAGCGCACCGGCGTTGAGGATCGCCTGCATGTCGGTGACCGAGATGCCCCACTCCGCGAGGAGGCGGCTGCGGCGGGCCAGCGGCAGCTCGGGCAGCGCGGCGCGGATCTCCTCGACCCACGCGCGCGCGGGGGCCACCGGGACCAGGTCGGGTTCCGGGAAGTACCGGTAGTCCTCGGCCTCCTCCTTCACCCGGCCCGAGGTGGTCGACCCGGTGTCCTCGTGGAAGTGCCGGGTCTCCTGCACGATCGTGCCGCCGGACGACAGCACGGCCGCGTGCCGCTGGATCTCGAAGCGCGCGGCACGCTCCACGGACCGCAGCGAGTTGACGTTCTTCGTCTCGGAGCGGGTACCGAACTTGTCGGCGCCCTTGGGCATCAGCGACAGGTTGACGTCGCAGCGCATCTGGCCCATCTCCATGCGGGCGTCGGACACGCCGAGCGCCTTGATGACCTCACGCAGCTCACGGACGTAGGCCCGGGCGACCTCGGGGGCGCGCTCGCCGGCCCCGACGATCGGCTTGGTGACGATCTCGATGAGCGGAATGCCCGCGCGGTTGTAGTCGAGCAGGGAGTGGGACGCGCCGTGGATACGGCCGGTCGCGCCACCCACGTGGGTGGACTTGCCGGTGTCCTCCTCCATGTGGGCGCGCTCGATCTCCACGCGGAAGGTCTCGCCGTCCTCCAGTTGTACGTCGAGGTAGCCGCCGAAGGCGATCGGCTCGTCGTACTGGGAGGTCTGGAAGTTCTTCGGCATGTCCGGATAGAAGTAGTTCTTCCGGGCGAAGCGGCACCATTCGGCGATCGAGCAGTTCAGCGCGAGCCCGATCCTGATCGCGGATTCGACGCCGGTCGCGTTGACGACCGGGAGCGCGCCGGGCAGGCCGAGGCAGGTCGGGCAGGTCTGCGAGTTGGGCTCGGCGCCCAGCTCGGTGGAGCACCCGCAGAACATCTTCGTCTTGGTGCCGAGTTCGACATGGACTTCGAGGCCCATGACGGGGTCGTACGACGCCAGCGCGTCCTCGTACGACACCAGGTCGGTCGTGGTGGTCACGGTGAAACTTCCCTCTCAGCCCAGCAGGACGTCGTCGTCGCCCATCCGCTTCAGCTCGCGGTAGAGGAGGGCGAGGCCGGTGACGATGGCGACGGCGGACACGGTGGCGTCGATCAGGCGCAGCGTGTCGTGCTCGGCGCGGGCCTTCTTGATCTGCTTGACGACGCCGACCGCGCCGAACGCGGTGGTGCCCATGGACAGGTACGTGCCGGACTTCGACTTCTTGAAGCCCTTGGCCTTGGACAGTGCCTTGCTCACAGCGACGGAGCCTCCTCCAGCAGCGGATGCCCCCACTGTTCCACGAAGGCGGCCTCGACGGCGGCGCCGACCTTGTACAGCCTGTCGTCCTTCATCGCCGGAGCGATGATCTGGAGGCCGACGGGCAGGTTGTCCTCCGGGGCGAGACCGCAGGGCAGCGACATGGCCGCGTTGCCCGCCAGGTTGGCCGGGATGGTGCACAGGTCGGCGAGGTACATGGCCATCGGGTCGTCGGCGCGCTCGCCGATCGCGAAGGCGGTGGTCGGGGTGGTCGGCGAGACGATCGCCTCGACCTGTTCGAAGGCCCGCTCGAAGTCGCGCGTGATGAGCGTGCGGACCTTCTGCGCGGAGCCGTAGTACGCGTCGTAGTAACCGCTCGACAGGGCATATGTGCCGAGCATGATGCGGCGCTTGACCTCGGGACCGAAGCCCGCCTCACGAGTGAGGGAGGTGACCTCCTCGGCCGAGTGACCGCCGTCGTCGCCGACCCGGAGGCCGTAGCGCAGGCCGTCGAAGCGGGCCAGGTTGGAGGAGCACTCGGACGGCGCGATCAGGTAGTACGCCGACAGGGCGAGATCGAAGGACGGGCAGTCCAGCTCGACGATCTCGGCGCCCAGCTCCTTCAGCAGCCCGACGGCCTCGTCGAAGCGCTGGATGACACCGGCCTGGTAGCCCTCGCCGCGGAACTGCTTGACCACACCGATGCGCATGCCCCGCACCGAGCCGTTGCGGGCGGCCTCGACGACCGGCGGGACCGGGGCGTCGATGGAGGTGGAGTCCATCGGGTCGTGTCCGGCGATGACCTCGTGCAGGAGGGCCGCGTCCAGCACCGTGCGGGCGCAGGGGCCGCCCTGGTCGAGGGAGGACGAGAAGGCCACCATGCCGTAGCGGGAGACGGCGCCGTACGTCGGCTTCACACCGACGGTGCCGGTGACGGCGGCCGGCTGGCGGATGGAGCCGCCGGTGTCCGTGCCGATGGCGAGCGGCGCCTGGAAGGAGGCCAGCGCGGCGCTGGAGCCGCCGCCGGAGCCACCGGGGATCCTGGTGAGATCCCAGGGGTTGCCGGTCGGTCCATAGGCGCTGTTCTCCGTCGAGGACCCCATGGCGAACTCGTCCATGTTGGTCTTGCCGAGGATCACCACGTCGGCGGCCTTCAGCCGCTGGGTGAGCGTCGCGTCGTACGGCGGGATCCAGCCTTCGAGGATCTTCGAGCCGACGGTCGTGGGGATGCCCTCGGTGGTGAAGATGTCCTTGAGCGCGAGGGGGACACCGGCCAGCGGGCCCAGCTTCTCGCCGCGCTCGCGCTTCGCGTCGACGGCGCGGGCCTGGGCGAGCGCGCCCTCGCGGTCGACGTGCAGGAAGGCGTGCACCTTCTCGTCGACGGCGTCGATGCGGCCGAGGTGGGCCTCGGTGACCGCGACGGCCGTCAGCTCGCCGGAGGCGATCTTCGCGGCGGTCTCGGCGGCCGTGAGCTTGATGATGTCCGTCATGGTCAGTCCTCCCCCAGGATCTGCGGCACCTTGAAACGCTGCTGCTCCTGGGCCGGGGCGCCGGACAGCGCCTGCGCGGGGGTGAGCGAGGGACGGACCTCGTCCGCGCGCATGACGTTGGTCAGCGGGAGCGGGTGCGAGGTCGGCGGTACGTCTTGGTCGGCGACCTCGCTGACGCGGGCGACCGCGCCGATGATGTCGTCCAGCTGGCCCGCGAAGTGGTCGAGTTCTTCGGGCTTCAGCTCCAGACGCGCCAGCCGGGCGAGGTGGGCGACCTCCTCGCGCGTGATGCCAGGCATGCAGCGATCCTCTGGGGTGAGTGCGTGCGGTTTGGGGCCAATCCTATGGGGCGGGCCCCGGTGCGCGTGAAACGGTGTGCAGGGGACCCGTCGCCAGCCCCGCCTCGCCTCCCCCGCCTCGCCTCCCCCGCCTCGCTTCCATTGCCCCCGTTCCCCTGCCTCGGTTCTCCGTACGCGAAGCGCCGGGCAGGCCGCACGCCTTCGCCGCCGTGCCCGGTCACCGGGTCGGGGCCACCGGGTCCGGCGTCACGAGGCCCGGCGTCACGGGTTGGGCGCCACCGGGTCCGGCCGTGACGAGGCCCTCGCCGGAGCGGATGTCGGCGGCACCGTCGCGCGGGAAGAACAGTTCGGCGAAGTCAGCGAAGTCGAACGGGCGGACGGGCGGACGGACGGGCGAAGGCGAACGGACGGACGACGGACGAACCGGCGGACGGACGAACCGGCGGACGGGCGACGGACGGACGGGGTCATTCGGCGGCCGGCAACGCGGCACGCGGCCGCTGCCACCCTCTGGACCCCCGCGCCCGCAGCCATGCCGTCGTCTCCTCGGGCGGCATCGCCGCTGCGACCAGCCACCCCTGTACGGCGTCGCAGCCGAGGTCCCGCAGTCGCTCCCAGGTCTCGTCGTCCTCCACGCCCTCGGCGACGACCAGAAGCCCCAGCGAATGCGCCAGGTCGACGGTGCAGCGCACGATCTCCGCGTCCTCGTTGTCCACGGCCAGCCGGGCGACGAAGGACCGGTCGATCTTCAGCTCGCTCACCGGCAGCCGACGCAGATGCACCAGCGAGGAGTACCCGGTTCCGAAGTCGTCCAGGGACATCTTCACGCCGTGCCCGGTGAGCCCGGCGAGGGTGTCGGCGGCCCGCTGCGGGTCCTCCAGCAGCACATGCTCGGTGATCTCCAGCTGGAGCGCCGCCGCGGGCACTCCGTGCCGGGCCAGCCGGGCGGCGACGGAGCCCGCGAAGCCGGGTGTGTGGACGTCACGCGGGGAGACGTTCACGGCCACCGGCACCCGCAGCCCCTGGGCCCGCCACTTGGCGACCTGCCCGAGCGCCGTCTCCAGCACGTACTCGGTCAGCTGGGGCATCAGCCCCGAGGACTCGGCGATCGCGATGAACTCGTCCGGGGGCACCTTCCCGCGCTCGGGGTGCACCCAGCGCACCAGCGCCTCCAGGCCGGCGACCTGCCCGTCGAAGCGGACCTTCGGCTGGTAGTGCAGCTGCACCTCGTGCGCTTCCAGCGCCCGGCGCAGATCGCCCAGCAGTCCGAGCCGGTCCGGGGTGTTGGAGTCCCGCTTGGACTCGTACGCCTCGACGCCCGTGCGGTCCCGCTTCGCCTGGTACATCGCCACGTCCGCGCGGCGCAGCATGCCTTCGGCGTCGAGCGCGTGGTCCGGGAAGACGGCGACGCCCGCGCTGGCCTCCAGGACGAGGGTGAGCCCGTCGAGGTCGAGCGGCGAGCTGAGCGCGGTGACGAGGCTGCGGGCGACCCGGGTGGCGGACGTCGTGGAGTCGGCGACCGGCAGTAACACGGCGAACTCGTCACCGCCGAGGCGCGCGGCCTCCGCGCCGCGCGGCAGCGCGAGGCGCAGCCGGTCGGCGATCTGGAGCAGCAGCCGGTCCCCGGCGAGATGCCCGAGGGTGTCGTTCACCGAGCGGAACCGGTCGAGGTCGATCAGCATGAGCGCGGACCGGGCGCCGATGCGTTCGGCGTCGTCGAGGGCCGTCCAGATGCGTTCCAGCAGCCACTGCCGGTTGGGCAGTCCGGTCAGCGGGTCGCGCAGCTGCTCCTCGGCCCGGGCCCGGGCGATCCACAGGGTGGAGTCGAGGGCGATCAGCGGGATGGCGAAGAGCGGGAGCAGCACCGGGTGGGCGGCCGCGACCACGCAGATCAGCGGTGCGATGCCGAGCAGCGCGACCGCGACGAGGCCCTGTCTGACCAGGGCGGTGCGGGCGACGGTGGGCAGGCCGCCGCCGCGCGGGGCGCTCAGGTACCACAGCAGGACGCGGGTGACGGCGAGGTAGGCCGTGGCGACCAGCACCACCTCGGGGACGGTGGTGAGGTTCCAGTGGTCGGGGTTCCAGGGGTCCTCGACGGTCGGTACGCGGCCGAAGGCGCCCAGCAGCAGGGCGGCGGCGCCGATGCCGAGGATGTCCACCGCGCCGTGCAGCACGCCCTGCCGCCAGCGGTGCCTGCGGGCGATGCCGACCAGGACGACGACGGTGAGGCTGACCAGGCCGGCGGGCACCCAGCCGTACAGCAGCAGGACGGCCAGGGTGAGGGCGGAGCCGGAACCGGTGCCGCCCCACCAGCGGGCCCGGCCGAGCATGACGAGGTGGCCGACGATGACGCTGGTGAGCATGGCCAGCGACCAGCCGACGGTGCCGGACGGGAAAAGGGCGTGGTGGTCGGTGAACGCCTGGTAGAAACCGGCGCCGAGCGCGAACCCGGCCGCCGCCACGACGGCGGCGGGCAGCGCGGGCCAGGCCGGTTGCTGGTGCTCGGAACCGAGCGGCACGGGGGTGCCCGCAACGCCCAGGGGCACGGCGCTCGGCTGCAACGCCGAGCGCGGTGCGGTGGCGCGTCCGGCGTCGCCCGGTCGCTGCGCGGCCCCGCCCGGCCACCGGCTCCCCCGCCAGGCGAGCGCCCTGCGGCGCAGGCGCAGCCAAGCGTCCGGGGCGGCGCTCTCGGTCGGTTCCATTCCCGTCCCTCTCACAGCCGGCGGTGCCCACGCCACGCGGCCCGACGCCCGACGTCCGTCGACGGTTCCGCATGGGAACAACCCTTCCCCGTGCTGCTTCGGGCGCACGGGGATGCCCCGACCGCAGTTGGGCACGGCAGGCGCACAGCTCAACAGTAGGCCGCGGAAGGCTTTCACGGGCAGCGGTCGTCAGTGGTTGCCCGAATGCGCCCCGGCCGCCCGCATGCATCTGGTATGCGCCGATCGGGTGGCCTTCAACCGCTACTCATCGGTGGGCAGGGCGACTTCGGCCGCCGCCTCGGGCCCTTGTGCCAGCAGGACTTCGAAGCCGTCCTCGTTCAGGACCGGCACCTTGACCTGCATGGCCTTGTCGTACTTCGATCCCGGGTTGTCACCCACGATGACGAACGAGGTCTTCTTGGAGACCGCTCCGGTCACCTTCGCGCCGCGGCTCTGCAACGCGTCCTTGGCTCCGTCGCGGGTGAACTGGTCCAGTGTCCCGGTCACGACGACGGTGAGCCCTTCCAGGGGGCGCGGGCCCTCGTCCTCGCCCGACGACTCGTCCTCCAGGGGGACTCCGGCCGCCTTCCACTTGCGGATGATCTCGCGGTGCCAGTCCTCGGCGAACCACTCCTTGAGCGCGGCGGCGATGATCGGGCCGACGCCGTCGATGCCCGCCAACTCCTCCTCGGATGCCTGCTCGATACGGTCGACGGAACGGAACTCGCGGGCGAGCGCCTGGGCGGCGACCGGTCCGACGTGGCGGATGGAGAGCCCGTTCAGGAACCGGGCGAGCGGACGCTCCTTGGCCGCCTCGATGTTCTGCAGCAGCGCGAGGGTGTTCTTCTTCGGCTCGCCCTTCTGGTTGGCGAAGACCGTGACGACCTTCTCCTGGCCCGTCTTGGGGTCCCGCTTGGGCAGTCCGCTGTCCGGGTCGAGCACATACGCCTTGATGGGCAGCAGCTGCTCCACCGTGAGGTCGAACAGGTCGCCCTCGTCGGTCAGGGGCGGGTCGGCCGGCTCCAGCGGCCGGGTGAGCGCCGCCGCGGCCACCTCGCCGAAGTTCTCGATGTCCAGGCACTCCCGGCCCGCGAGGTAGGAAACGCGCTCGCGCAACTGGGCAGGGCACGCGCGCGCGTTGGGGCAGCGCAGATCGATGTCGCCCTCCTTCATGGCGCGCAGCGGCGTGCCGCACTCCGGGCACTCGGCGGGCATCACGAACTCCCGCTCGGTGCCGTCACGCAGGTCGACGACCGGGCCGAGGATCTCCGGGATGACATCACCGGCCTTGCGGATCACCACGGTGTCACCGATCAGGACGCCCTTGGCCTTGACCACGTCCTGGTTGTGCAGGGTGGCGAACTCGACCTCGGAGCCCGCGACCGTGACCGGCTCGACCTGTGCGTACGGCGTGACGCGGCCGGTGCGACCGACGCCCACCTTGATGTCGATGAGCTTGGTGTTGACCTCCTCCGGCGCGTACTTGTACGCGATCGCCCAGCGGGGGGCGCGGGCGGTGGAGCCGAGGCGGCCCTGGAGGCGGATCTCGTCCAGCTTGACGACCACGCCGTCGATCTCGTGCTCCACGGAGTGGCGGTTCTCGCCGTAGTGGGCGATGAACTCCCGTACGCCGTCGAGGTCGTCGACCACCCGGTTGTGCGGGGAGGTGGGCAGGCCCCAGCCCCCCAGCAGGTCGTACGCCTGGGAGAGGCGGGTGAAGCCGGAGTGGCCCGCCAGGGCGCCGATGCCGTGGACGACCATGTGCAGGGGCCGGGTGGCGGTGACGCGCGGGTCCTTCTGGCGCAGTGAACCGGCGGCCGCGTTGCGCGGGTTGGCGAACGGCTTGTCGCCGGCCGCGACCAGTCGCTCGTTCAGCTCCAGGAACTTCTCCATCGGGAAGTAGACCTCGCCGCGGATCTCCACGACGTCGGGGACGCGTTCGCCGTGCAGCCGGTCCGGGATCTCGGCGATCGTACGGACGTTGGGTGTGATGTCCTCGCCGGTGCGGCCGTCGCCGCGGGTCGCCGCGCGGGTGAGCCGGCCGTGCTCGTAGGTGAGGTTGACCGCGAGGCCGTCGACCTTCAGCTCGCACAGGAAGTGGTACTCCTGCTCGCCGAGTTCGCGGTGGATGCGGTCGGCCCAGGCGGCGAGTTCCTCGTCGTTGAAGGTGTTGTCGAGGGAGAGCATGCGCTCGCGGTGCTCGACCGCGGTGAAGTCCGTCTCGTACGACCCGGCGACCTTCTGGGTCGGCGAATCGGGTGTGCGCAGCTCCGGATACTTCTCCTCCAGCGCCTCCAGGGTGCGCAGGAGCCTGTCGAACTCCGCGTCGCTGATGACGGGAGCGTCCTTCACGTAGTACCGGAAGCGGTGCTCCTCGATCTGCTCAGCGAACCGCGCGTGCTGGTCGCGTGCCTCGGCGGGCACCGTCGTCTCCGCTTGCTTGTCGCCGGCCACCGTATTGTCCTCCCGTTACTCTGGGTTGTCCGCGAGGGATCTCGCCGCCCGGACGCAGTGGGCGAGCGCCGCGCGGGCATACGCGGGGGAAGCGCCCGCGAGACCGCATGACGGGGTGAGCGTGACCGCGTCCGCGAGAAGCCCCGGAGACAGCCCCAGCCTGCGCCATAGCGTCCTGACACCCATGACGCTACCGGCAGGGTCTGACAATGGGCCGTCCGTGGCCGGCACGACACCGGCGAACAGCCGCGTGCCGCCCTCCACGGCCTCCCCGATCACCTCGTCGTCACGCTCGGTGAGGAGTGCGAAGTCGAACGAGACGGCGGCGGCGCCCGCGCGGCGCAGCAGGGCGACCGGGACGTCGGCCGCGCAGGAGTGGACGACGACGGGGCCTGCGCCGTGCGCCCCGACGGTGTCCCGCAGGGTGGCCTCCACGACCTGCCGGTCCACGGCCCGGTGGCTGCGGTAGCCGCTGGCCGTGCGGACCTGTCCGCGGAGTACGGCGGTGAGGGACGGCTCGTCGAGCTGGAGCACGAGCCGGGCGCCCGGGACGCGGCGCCGTACCTCGGCGAGGTGCAGGCGCAGGCCCTCGGCGAGCGAGGCGGCGAGGTCACGGCAGGCGCCGGGGTCGGAGAGGACGGCCTCGCCGTTCTTCAGCTCCAGGGCGGCGGCCAGGGTCCACGGGCCGACCGCCTGTACCTTGAGGTCGCCCTCGTAGCCCTGGGTGAACTCCTCCAGCGCGTCGAGGTCCTCCCCCAGCCAGGACCGCGCCCGTTTGGTGTCCCGGCCCGGACGGTCGCCGATCCGCCAGCCGCTGGGCTCCACGCGCGCGTACAGCTCGGCGAGCATTCCCGCGGTCCGCCCGATCATGTCGGCGCCGGGTCCGCGGGCGGGCAGCTCGGGCAGATGCGGGAAGTCCTCGAAGCTGCCGGTGACGGTCTTGGCCGCCTCCCGTGCGTCCGCGCCGGGCAGGGACCCGACACCGGTGGCTCCCGGAAACCTGAACTCGTTCTCACTCACCCCGGAAGGGTAAGCGCTCCGCTTGGGGCTCCCATTCCTCGCCCACCTACCCACCCGACTCGCCCCGCCGAGAAGTGCCCCCACCGGGGGGAGCACCGACCCCGGACCACTGCAGACCGCGCACGGCCCGCGCCCACCAGCCCGATCGGTGGCCGAGGAGGATGTTCCGTTCAGGTCGAAGGCGGAGGGCTGAGGGCGGCCCCCAAGAACAGGACGGGCAGGAGCGACGGCCGCCGGGCCGACACCGGAGCGGCACGAACGGGGCCGGCGCCCGGGGCGGGACGGCGGGCCCGGAGCCCGGGGCGGGGCGACGGCTCCGGCGCCGGGGCGGGGCTGATCGGGCAAGGTCCGCATTGAACAGACCCTCCGGCGTTTGAGGACTAGGCCCGTTCAGGGACGAAGCGGGGGCTCGAAGACGGCACCCCCAGAACGGGACGGGCAGGAGCGACGAACACGAGCCTGGCACCAGAGCGGCGCGAACAGGTCCGGAGCCCGGAGCGGGGCGGCGGGGCCGACGTTCGGGGCGACGCGACGGCCCGGCGTCGGGAGCGAGGCGGCGGGTTCGGCATCCGGGGTGGCGCGATGGGTTCGGCATCCGGGGTGAGGCGGGGGACGGCGTTCAGGGTGGGGGTGATGGGGCGAGGGTCGTATTGGGCAGGCCCTCCGGGCGGTGAGGACGAGGGGCGTCAGGGGCGGGGGTCGGGAGGTAGAGGCAGCCTGCTCCGGGGGGCGGGTGGTCAGAGGGCCGGGCGGACCGTCAGGTCGGTGATTGTCGCGTCCCGTGGCAGGTCCAGGGACGTCAGGATCGTCGTTGCGACCGACTCGGGGTCGATCCAGCGGGCCGGGTCGTACTCCTTGCCCTCCTGCTGGTGGACCTTGGCCTGCATGGGGCTGGCGGTGCGGCCGGGATACACGGAGGTGACCCGGACCCCGTTGCCGCGCTCCTCCTCGCGCAGGGCGTCGGCGAGCGCCTTCAGGCCGTGCTTGGAGGCGGCGTATGCGGACCAGCCGGCGTGGGCGCCCAGGCCCGCGCCGGAGTTCACGAAGACCACGTGCCCGCGGGCGGCGCGCAGCTGGGGCAGGAAGTGACGGGTCAGCTCGGCGGGCGCGACCAGGTTGACGTTGAGCTGGTGCCGCCAGGACTTGGGGGTCAGCTCGTCCACGCCCCCGAGGTCGACCACGCCCGCGACATGCAGCAGCGAGTCCACCCTCTCCGGGAGCGACTGGTGCGAGAAGGCCCAGGACAGCCGGTCCGGGTCGGCCAGGTCACCGACGAGGGTGCGCGCCCCGGGGAACTGAGCGGCAAAGTCCTTCGCACGGCCCGCGTCACGCGCGTGCAGGACGAGTTCGTCCCCGCGCGCGTGGAGGCGTCGCGCCACGGCCGCGCCGATGCCGGAACCCGCGCCCGTGATCACATGAGTAGCCATGCGGGCCATGGTCGCATCAGCGACATGTCACTCGATGCCGCGGCTCTCCTCCAGGTACGCCATCGCCCCGACCGGCTCCTGGGCGAAGAACACCAGGTCGCTCAGCGGTCGGGGCAGGAAGCCCTCGGCCTCCATGCGGCGGAACTGCTCCTGGAGACCGTCGTAGAAGCCCGCGGTGTTGAGCAGCACGACCGGCTTGTCGGTGTGCCCGTGCTTCTTCAGCTCCAGGATCTCGGTGGCCTCGTCGAGCGTCCCGGTGCCGCCCACCATGATCACCACGGCGTCGGCGTGCTCCAGCAGCAGCCGCTTTCGCTCGGCGAGGTCATGGGCGACCACCATCCGGTCCGCGGCGCGCCGCGTCTTCGCCGCCAGGAACTCCACGGAGACGCCGAGCAGCCTGCCGCCCGCCTCCTGCACGCCGTCCGCGACCACCTTCATCAGACCGACGTCGGAGCCGCCCCACACCAGCGTGTGGCCGCCCTTGCCGATCAGGGTCGCGAAGTCGCGCGCGGGGCGCGTGTAGCGGTCGTCGAGGTCGGCGGCGGAGAGGAAGACGCAGATGTTCATGGGCCTCACCGTACGCGGGAAGAAGTCGGGGCGGACGGGCGCTGTTCGGATATGGCCGAAGGACACACCATCACCATCGAACAGGGCGGGCAGCACGTGCGCGTGGTGCACGGGGACCAGGTGCTCGCCGAGACGGACCGCCCGCTGCTGCTGCGCGAGACCGGGTGTCCCGTGCGGTACTACATCCCGGCCGAGGACGTGCGCCTCGACCTTCTCACCCCGTCCGACACCCACTCCTACTGCCCCTTCAAGGGCACGGCGTCCTACTGGTCGCTGCCGGACGCGCCGGACCTCGTCTGGGGCTATCCGGAGCCCAAGCACGACGTGGCCCGGATCAAGGACCACATGTGCTTCTACGAAGTGGAAGTGTCGCCCGCTGAAGTGGCGTGACCGAAGTGTCTGACCGATGACCGGCGTGCCGGATGGCAGTCTGCACAGGCATGGACAAGCAGATGATTTCGCCTGACGGCACGCCCATCGCATACGGACGCTCGGGAGCGGGCCCTGCCGTGGTCCTGGTGAGCGGCGCGATGTCGACGGGCGGGACGCTGGCCCCGCTGGCCAAGCGGCTCGCGGACCGGTTCACCGTCGTCGTGTACGACCGCCGGGGCCGCGGCGCGAGCGGTGACACGGCGCCGTACGCCGTCGCCCGCGAGGTCGAGGACCTGGCGGCGCTGATCGAGGCGGTGGGCGGTGCGGCGGCGCTGTACGGCGTCTCGTCGGGCGGCGCGCTGGCATTGGAGGCGGCGGCGAGCGGCCTGCCGGTCCGTCGGGTCGCCGTGTACGAGCCGCCGTTCGCCCAGCCCGGCGGGGAGAAGGAACGCGCCGAGTACACCGAGCGGCTCACCGAGGCCCTCGCCCGCGGGCGGCGCGGGGACGCGGTCGAGCTGTTCCTGCGGCTCACCGGGCTGGCCGAGCAGATGATCCAGGGTGCCCGGCAGTCCCCGATGTGGGCCGACATGGAGGCGATCGCGCCGACCCTGGCGTACGACGACGCCGTCATGGGCGGCGGTGTGCTGCCGCGCGAGCGGATCGCGTCGATCGGCGTGCCGGTGCTGGCCGTGGCGGGCGGGGCGAGCCCCGACTGGCTGCGTACATCGGCCGCTCAGGCCGCGCAGACGGCCCCCAAGGGCACATTCCTCATCCTGGAGGACCAGACCCACATGATCGACCCGGACGTCCTCGCGCCGGTCCTGGCCGAGTTCTTCGCCGACTGAGCCGACTGGGTCGACTGGGTCGACTGAGCGGGCTGAGCGGGCTGAGCCGACTGAGCCGACTGAGCAGGGCGTTGGGGGGCGTGGGGGGCGGCCGACTCCGATGCCGCCGTGCCCGGCCAACGGCGCGTCACGGCCCTCCCGGCGGAGCGCTCCGGACGGACCGGCGGCACCCTCCCGGAGTCCCGGAGCCGCCGGGCCGTGGCTACACCGTCGCGGCCGACGCGCGCGTGGTCGACGCGATCGTCGCCGAGCCCACCACGCGCGTGCCGTCGTACAGGACGATCGCCTGGCCGGGGGCGACGCCGCGGACCGGCGCCGTGAACGACACCTCCAGGGCGCCGTCCACCAGTTCGGCGGTCACCTCGGTCTCGTCGCCGTGCGCGCGCAGCTGGGCCGAGTAGCCGCCGGGGCCGTCGGGGGCGGCGCCGCACCAGCGGGGCTTGATCGCGGTCAGCGCGGTGACGTCCAGGGCGGCGGCCGGGCCGACCGTCACGGTGTTGGTCACCGGGGAGATGTCGAGGACGTAACGGGGCTTGCCGTCGGGGGCCGGGGTGCCGATGCGCAGCCCCTTGCGCTGGCCGATGGTGAAGCCGTACGCGCCGTCGTGGGTGCCCACCCTGGTGCCGGACTCGTCGACGATGTCGCCCTCGGCCCTGCCGAGCCGCCGGGCGAGGAAGCCCTGGGTGTCGCCGTCGGCGATGAAGCAGATGTCGTGCGAGTCGGGCTTCCTGGCGACGGCGAGCCCGCGGGACTCGGCCTCGGCACGGATCTCGTCCTTGGTGGTCACCGTGTCGCCCAGCGGGAACATCGCGTGCGCCAGCTGCCGGTCGTCCAGCACACCGAGCACATACGACTGGTCCTTGGCCAGGTCCGAGGCGCGGTGCAGCTCCCGGGTGCCGTCGGGGAGCGTCACGACCTTCGCGTAGTGGCCGGTGCAGACCGCGTCGAAGCCCAGCGCCAGCGCCTTGTCCAGGAGCGCGGCGAACTTGATCTTCTCGTTGCAGCGCAGGCAGGGGTTGGGGGTGCGGCCGGCCTCGTACTCGGCGACGAAGTCCTCGACCACGTCCTCCCGGAAACGGTCGGCGAGATCCCAGACGTAGAACGGGATGCCGATGACGTCGGCGGCACGGCGGGCGTCGCGGGAGTCCTCGATGGTGCAGCAGCCCCGCGCGCCGGTGCGGAACGACTGCGGGTTCGCGGAGAGCGCGAGGTGGACGCCGGTCACGTCATGCCCCGCCTCGGCCGCGCGGGCGGCGGCCACGGCGGAGTCGACGCCGCCCGACATGGCGGCGAGGACGCGGAGGGGACGGGTGCGCTGCGGGATGTCAGTCATAGCCCTTCCAGAGTACGGGGACGCGGGAACCGGAGCCCGCGGGTATCCGTTGACGATCACATGGGGGAGAAGAAGCGGGATGGGGACCGGCAGCTGGGCAGGCGTGCCCTGCTGGTCGGCGGCGCGGTGGCGGCGGTGGGCACGGCCGTGCTGGCCCGCGAGGAGCTGTCGCATCTGTGGTGGCGCCTCCCGGGGATGGAGAAGCCGCGGGTGGCGGGCGCGGTGGACTTCCGGGGCGCGCGCTGGGTGGCGGCGTCCACGGCGAACTACCGGCGGGCGGACCGGCCTGCCGATTACCGGATCGACCGGGTGGTGGTCCATGTCACGCAGGGCGGCTACCGCAGCGCGGTGCGGGTCTTCCAGGACCCGGGGCACGGGGCGGCCGCGCACTACATCGTCCGCGAGGATGGCCGGATCACCCAGCTGGTGCGCGAGCTGGACGTGGCGTTCCACGCGGGGAACCGGGAGTACAACGAGCGCAGCGTCGGCATCGAGCACGAGGGCTTCGTGGAGCGCGCCTCCTCCTTCACGGACGAGATGTACGCGGCCTCCGCGCGGCTGACGGCCGCGATATGCGGGCGCTACGACATGCCGGTGGACCGGAAGCACATCATCGGTCATGTGGAGGTGCCCGGTACGGACCACACGGACCCAGGGCGCCACTGGGACTGGGACCGGTACCTGCGACTGGTGCGCGAGGCAACGACCGACCGGGGCGAGGCAACAGCAACAGCAACAGCAACAGCAACAGCAACAGCAACAGCAACAGCAACAGCAAGATGATGCCTGCCGGTGCGTTCGCTTGGGTGAAGTTGATCGGCGCGCCGGGCCTGCGGCTAGGTGAGGCCGGCTGCGCGGGCTCGTTCCACCGCGGGGCCGATGGCCTTGGCGACGGCCTCCACGTCGGCCTGTGTGGAGGTGTGGCCGAGGGAGAAACGGAGGGTGCCGCGGGCCAGGTCCGGGTCGCTGCCGGTGGCCAGCAGGACGTGGCTGGGCTGGGCGACGCCCGCGGTGCAGGCGGAGCCGGTGGAACACTCGATGCCCTGGGCGTCCAGCAGGAGCAGCAGCGAGTCGCCCTCGCAGCCGGGGAACGTGAAGTGGGCGTTGGCCGGCAGGCGGTCCACGGGGTCGCCACCGAGGATCGCGTCCGGCACCGCCGAGCGCACGGCGGCGACGAGTTCGTCGCGCAGGGCGCCGATCTCCCGGGCGAACCAGGCGCGCTGACCGGCCGCCAGCCGGCCGGCGACGGCGAAGGAGGCGATGGCGGGAACATCGAGGGTGCCGGAGCGTACATGCCGCTCCTGGCCGCCGCCGTGCAGCACGGGTACGGGGGTGTACTCACGGCCGAGGAGCAGGGCCCCGATGCCGTACGGGCCGCCGATCTTGTGACCGGAGACGGTCAGCGCGGCGAGCCCGGAGGCGGCGAAGTCGACCGGGACCTGACCGAATGCCTGCACCGCGTCGGCGTGCAGCGGGATGCCGAACTCACCCGCCACATCGGCCAGTTCACGGACCGGCAGGACGGTGCCGATCTCGTTGTTGGCCCACATGACCGTGGCCAGGGCGACGTCGTCGGGGTTGCGGGCGATGGCCTCGCGCAGGGCCTCCGGATGGACGCGGCCGTATCGGTCGACGGGGAGGTACTCGACGGTGGCACCCTGGTGTTCGCCGAGCCAGTGGACGGCGTCGAGGACCGCGTGGTGTTCGACGGGGCTGGACAGGACGCGGGTGCGGGCCGGGTCGGCGGCACGGCGGGCCCAGTACAGACCCTTGACGGCGAGGTTGTCGGCCTCGGTACCGCCGGAGGTGAAGACGACCTCGCTGGGGCGGGCGCCCAGCGCCTCGGCGAGGGTTTCCCGGGACTCCTCGACCGTGCGGCGGGCCTGCCGGCCGGAGGCGTGCAGCGAGGACGCGTTGCCGGTGACGCTCAGCTGGGCGGTGAGTGTCTCCGCCGCCTGCGGGTACATCGGGGTGGTCGCGGCGTGGTCGAGGTATGCCATGGTGAAACCGATTCTACGGCGCCTCCCCCGGCGGTCTCGGGGGGTGTCCGGCTCCTCTCAGCCAGTCAGGGACGACGGGCCCGACCCGCCCCCGACCGCTCACCCCGCGACGCCGGGACCGTGCCGCACCACGGGCGGAACCGTGCCGCACCACGGCGGGACCCTGCCGCACGACAGTGAGACTGTGCCGCACCACACCGGGACCCTGCCGCACGACGCTGGGACCGCCCCGCGACGCCGGGATCCTGCCGCACCACGGCGGAACCGTGCCGCACGCCGGAACCCTGCCCCACGGCGCCGGAACCCTGCCGCGCGTCGTCGGCGGGTGCCCGGCTCAAAAGCTCCGGGGGACCGTGCGGTCGGCCTGTGTGAAGGCCAGCAGGACCAGCAGGTCGGCGACGCCCAGGGTGCGGTCGAGGACGACGCGGCCTGGGCGGGCGGTGCCACGCCACAGGGCGACACCGGCCGACGCGATGGCGAGAGCCGAGGACGAGGTTGAGGCCGAACAGGCCAGCAGGCCGAGGATGAAGGGGGCGGCGGCCGTGCCGTCGGCGTCGTGGCGGAGCGGGACGGCGTGCAGCCGTTGCGCGCGCCGTCCGGGGGCCAGTTGGCGCGGTTCGCCGAGGAGGTGAGGAAGTGCAGGCCGAGCCGGCCAAGAAGCCGGAGGCCGCGGGCTGGAGCGACGACGGCCTGTTGATGCCGGCCCACCGCTACGTCGACCAGATGCTCAACACCGCCTCGCTGTTCCCAAAGACTCTTCAGGCGCCGGACGCGTCGGAGGCGGAGCGCGAGCGGGTCATCCGGGGGGGCGACCCGCCGACTCCCGCTGATCGGCATCGGCCAGCCGGTACTGGCGGAACTGACCCGCACCCGGCGGCGGCCCTCCCGGGCCCGGCGACCGGGGCGGGCCGCACCCCGCGGTGGCCCTACCGGGCCCGGCGACCGGAACTGACCCGCGCCCCGGGCAGCCGCGCGGACCCGGCGGCTCAGCCGGGCCCGACGCCCTCTGCCCGGTGGCGGGCCGTGGCCGAGGTCCGGTAGAGGGCCGTGACCGAGCGGGCCGCCTCCGTCAGCTCGGCGCGCACCTCGGGCGGGGCGAGCACCTCCACCCGGTCGGAGAACGCGAGCAGTTGGCGGGCGGCGCGCACCGCCGGGAACGTCAGCCGGACGGTGGCCGGGCCATCGAGGCCCGGGGTGTCCGGGCCCGAGGTGTCCGGGCCCGGGGTGTCCGGGCCCGTGTCGTCGGCGGGCCCGGTCAGCGACGGGGCGAACAGCCGCCGGAACATGTCGAGATGGTCGCGCCGCACGCGCACGGTGACCTCGATCCCGTCGGTGCGCTCCTCCACTGTGCGGCGCAACACCTCCCAGGCGTCGGCGAGTTCGACGCCGGGCCGACGGCGCACCGGTTCGTCAAGGAGTCGGGCCGAGCGCACCCGGTCGGCCCGGAAGAGCTGCGGCTTCGCCCGCCGGTCGGCGACCAGGTACCAGACCCCGGCCTTGGCGACCAGACCGTACGGGTCGACGGTGTACGTCCGCGCCTCCCGCTCCCCGCTGTGCCGGTAGCGCAGTCTGAGCCGCCGGTCGGCGAACACCGCGTCCTGTAGGACTTCCAGGTCGACCGCCTGCCGCGGCCCGCACTTCCAGCGGGTGGCGTCGACCAGGATACGTCGGCTGGCGGCCTCGGCGGCCGGCCGGTGGGGCGCCGGCAGGGCCGCCATCACCTTGCGCAACGCCGAGCCGAGGGCCGCGTCCAGGCCGAGCGCGGCATGCGCGCCCGGCGCGGCCAGGATGAACAGGGCCCGCGACTCGTCGGCGGTCAGGCCGGTGACGTCCGTACGGAATCCGGCGAGGAGCGCGATGCCGCCGTGCCGGCCGCGCTCCGCGTACACGGGGACGCCGGCGGCCGACAGGGCCTCGACATCGCGGTAGACGGTCCGCACCGACACCTCCAGCCGGTCGGCCAGTTCATGTGCGGGGACGCGGGCCCGGTTCTGCAGGAGCAGCAGGATCGACAGCAGGCGGTCGGACTTCACGCTCTCAAGGATCCCGCCAGACGAGGGACCGCCACAAATGTTGACGGCGGGTGTCAGGTTATCCGGTGATCCTGGTCGCACCGACTCACGGAAGGCACCTCATGACCAGCGACATCCCCCGGACCGCCGGACTCGACCCGCGCCCCGTCTACGCCCGCGCCACCGAGCAGGTGGCGGCGCTCATCGCGACCGTGCGGCCCGAGCAGTTGACCGGTCCGACCCCGTGCGCCGAGTTCGATGTGCGCGCCCTGCTGAGCCACATCGTCGGCGGCACCCGGCGTATCGCGGTGGTCGGCGAGGGCGGCGACGGCCTCGCGGTCGCCGCCCTCGCGGACGGCGTCCCCGACGACGGCTGGGCGGCGGCGTACGAAGAGGTCCGGATCCGGGTCCTCAAGGCATGGGAGAGCGACGAGCGGATGACGGCGCCGGTGCGGGTGCCGTGGGGCGAGGTCCCGGGGCGCGATGCGCTCTCCGGCTATGTGATGGAGATCGTGACGCACACCTGGGATCTCTCCGAGGCCCTCGGGCATCCGCGCGAACTCGCCCCGGATCTCGCCGAGTTCGCGCTGGCGATCGCGCTGCGGGTGCTGCCGGAGTCCCGGCCGCGGGGCGCGGAAACCCCGTTCGACGCGGCGGTCGCGGCTCCCGAAGAGGCCGACGCCTACGGCCGGTTGGCGGCCTGGCTGGGGCGCGAGCCGCTCAGTCGAGCCTGACCCGGGCCAGCTGCCGCGACTGGGCGACCAGTCGGTCCGTGCCGTCCCAGACCTCGGCGTCCTCCTCCAGGAAGCCCCCGGCCAGATTGCGGGTGGTGATCGACACCCGCAGCGGGCCGGGCGCCGGGCGGTGGCGCACATGCACGGTCAGCTCGACCGTGGGGACCCAGCCGGACAGGCCGAGTTCGAAGGCGGTGGGCGGCAGGGCGTCGACCGCGAGCAGCAGTGAGAAGGGGTCGGCGTCCCGGCCGTCCGCGAGGCCGAACCAGGAACGCATCTCCCCTTTGCCGGAGGGCGCGCCGAACGTCCAGCCATGGGTGGCGGGGTCCAGCTTCAGCATCAGCCGGTCGGCGATGGTCGAACCGCCGCCCAGGGGGGTCGGGCCGTCCTGGAGGTCGCGGCACTGGTCCATGGGCGGGAGCGCGGGCGGCGCCGCCGTCGTACGGACGTCGTCCGGGAGCGTGTCGAGATCGCCGTAGGAGGCGAGGACCCGGATGCGCTCGACCTCGTCGCCGCGTTCGTCGCGCTGGTAGAGGGATGCCTGGCCGGTGGAGAGGGTGCGACCGGTGCGCACGGTCTCGGTGCGCACGACGGCCGGGCCGGGCCGGGAGGCGGTCAGATAGTGCGCGGAGAGGGTGAACGGGTCGGGATGCGGAAGGGTGTCCGCGAGGGCCCGGCCGACAACGGCCAGCAGATAGCCGCCGTTGACCGCGTTGTCCACCGTCCAGCCGGCGCGGAGGCCGATGCCGTAGACGCCGGGCTCGCGCCGGGTGACGGCCGTGTCGCGGTCGAACTCGCTGTCGCCGGGCACAGCCCGCCGCTCGGATGCGATCGCTGATTCTGGCATGCTTGAACCGTACAGCATAAAACTACTAAGCGGTTGCTTTCGGGGCTCCGATCGGATCACATGACGATCCGCCTGCCAGGTGAGGTTCCGGCAATTTCTCGGTAAGTGTCCGGACACGTCCGTGACCTGGCGCCTCTCTTTCCCCTCTATGGGGACATGAGCCTCACCGGGACTCCGTTCCTCTACACGACCTTCGCGCTGAGCGTCGTCGCTCTCATACTGCCGCTCGCCCTGTGGTCGCGGACACGGGGGCCGAGGGCCCTGCGCGTCGCCGTCCGGGTGCTGATGCTGCTGTTCGCCCAGGCCACGGCCGTGACCCTGGTCTTCGTCCTGGTCAACAACTCCAACAACCTGTACGACAACTGGTCCGATCTGCTCGGCACCGGCAACCACGTGCAGCAGGCCGCCGACCTCGGCCGGGACGGCACCGGCGGGATGGCGCTCAAGCGGCTGCCCAAGGTGAAGCAGGTGTTCCAGGCGGCCGATGGCCCCGGGATGCGCGCGGCCGGCGGGGTGCGCGTGACCCAGCTCAAGGGCCAGGTGTCCGGGGTGAACGCGGAGGTCTACGTCTGGCTCCCGCCGCAGTACGGCCAACCCGCCTACCGGCACCGGAGGTTCCCCGTGGTGGAGCTGCTGCCCGGCTACCCCGGCTCGGCGAAGGCGTGGTTCGGGTCGCTGAAGGTGCACGAGCAGGTGCTGCCGCTGATGAAGAACGGCCAGGTCGCGCCGTTCATCCTGGTGGCACCGCGCACCAACCTGCTGGCCGGGGTGGACACGGGCTGCGCGAACATCCCCGGCACGGTGAACGCCGACACCTGGCTGAGCATCGACGTGCCCAAGATGGTCATGGACAACTTCCGCGCCGAGGCCGAGCCGGCCGGCTGGGCGGTCGCCGGGTACTCGGCGGGCGCGCACTGCGCGGTCAAGCTGGCCGTGGCCCACCCTGACCGCTACCGGGCCGCGGTGAGCCTGTCCGGCTACAACGACCCGATCGGCGAGCGGAACTCGCTGACGGCGCAGAGTCCGGCCATGCGCGCCCGGAACAACCCCTATCTGCTGCTGAGGAAGGCCCCCGTGCCGCCCAGGATCGCGCTCTATGTCTCCGGCGGGTCCGGCGACGGCTACCAGGCCGGTGTCGCCCTTGAGTCGGTGGCCAAGGCGCCGACGACGGTGCACGTGGTGTTCCTGCCGCGCAGCGCCGGCGGCCACACCATGGCGCTGTGGCGGCCCCAGGTGCCGACCGTGTTCCGCTGGCTGACCGTGCAGATGGGCCAGAGCCGGGTCGGCGCAGCTACTCCTCCGCCACCGTCGACCGCCGGTTCCAGGCGCGCGGCGCTCGCCAGTGGAAACGCATCGCGAGCAGGCGCAGCACAAAGGCGGTGACGGCGGCGAGCCCGCTGGTGAACGGGTTCAGCACGTCGTAGCGCAGGCACAGCACCACCAGGGTGGCGCCGACGATCGCCGGCACCGCGTACAGGTCGCGGTCCCAGCGCAGCAGGGAGGGAACCTCGTTGGCCAGCACATCGCGCAGGACGCCGCCGCCGACCGCGGTGGCCAGGCCCAGCGCCGCGGACGCGGTCAGGCCGAGCCCGTAGGCGTACGCCTTCGTCGTCCCCGCCACGCAGAACAGCCCGAGGCCCGCCGCGTCGAAGACGTTGACCGCGACCTGGATGCGCTCCACCTGGGGGTGCAGGAAGAAGACCAGCAGGGCGGCGAGCAGCGGTGTGCTGAAGTACCCGAGGTCCGTGAAGGCGGCCGGCGGGACGGCGCCGATGACCAGGTCCCGGAACAGCCCGCCGCCGAGCGCGGTGACCTCGGCGAGCACGGCGATGCCGAAGACGTCGAAGTTCTTGCGCACGGCCAGCAGCGCACCGGAGATCGCGAACACGAAGATGCCGACGACATCGAGGGTGTGCTGGACGGACGGGCTGAAGAGTTGCTGAACCACCCCGACATTCTCACCCGCGGCGGACGCGGGCCCGGCACGGCCGGGGCCGGACCGGTCCCCGCACGGGCCGGACGGGAGGACGCGCCCCGCACACCCTCCCGTCCGGCCCGTCGGCGGCCTCGACCGACCGCCCGACAATGCGCCCTTATGCGACCTTATGTGCCGTTATACGTCCTTCGACCCCGGCGTCTCGTCTGCCGCCGTCTCGTCGGCGCCGTCACGAGCGGCCTCCCGGGATCCGCCGTCGGAGGTCTCCCCGGACCCGCCCCCGGACGCGGGGGTGTCCACCGCGGAGGTGTCCACCGCGGACTCCGCCGCGCTCGGCGCGGTCGCCTTCGCCGACCCCGCGCCCGCCCCGGTGGTCTTCTCGACAGCCGCCTCCGCGGTCTCCTCGGCGGGCGCGTCCGCGCCCGCGCCCTCCCCCGACACCGCCGCCGCCACCGCGGCCGATGTCTCCGCCGACTCCTCCAGGACCGTGTCCGGGACGAGTTCCCCGGCTTCCTTCGCCGCGGACAGCAGGACCGTGTCCTGCGGCGCCTGGTCGGCGAAGTTCTCCGGGTGGTGGCAGGCGACCCGCTGACCCGGCTTCAGCTCCACGAGCTGCGGCTCGGTCGTACGACAGATCTCCGTGGCCTTCCAGCAGCGGGTGTGGAAGCGGCAGCCGCTCGGCGGGGCGATCGGCGAGGGGACGTCCCCCTTGAGCAGGATGCGCTCGCTCTTGGCGTTCCGCCGCCTCGGGTCCGGGATCGGCACGGCCGACATCAGCGCCTTGGTGTAGGGGTGCATCGGCGCCTTGTACAGCGACTCGCGGTCGGCCAGCTCCACGATCTTGCCGAGGTACATCACCGCGATCCGGTCCGAGACGTGCCGGACCACCGACAGATCGTGCGCGATGATCACGTAGGTCAGGCCCAGTTCCTGCTGGAGGTCGTCCAGGAGGTTCACGACCTGGGCCTGGATCGACACGTCGAGGGCCGATACCGGCTCGTCCGCGACGACCAGCTTCGGGTTGAGCGCGAGCGCACGGGCGATGCCGATGCGCTGGCGCTGACCGCCGGAGAACTCGTGCGGATAGCGGTTGTAGTGCTCGGGGTTGAGGCCCACGACCGACAGCAGTCGCTGCACTTCCTTCTTGATGCCGCCCTCGGGCGTGACGCCCTGGAGCTTGAAGGGAGCGCCGACGACGGTGCCGATGGTGTGGCGCGGGTTCAGCGACGAGTACGGGTCCTGGAAGATCATCTGCACATCGCGGCGCAGCGGACGCATACCGCCGACGCCGAGGTGCGTGATGTCCTTGCCCTCGAACTCGATCGTCCCGGCGGTCGGTTCGAGCAGCCGGGTGATCAGCCGGCCCATCGTCGACTTGCCGCAGCCCGACTCGCCCACCACGCCGAGCGTCTCGCCGGAGCGCACCTCGAAGTCGAGGCCGTCGACCGCGCGCACCGCACCGACCTGCCGCTGGAGCAGGCCCTTCTTGATCGGGAAGTGCTTCTGGAGCCCGGTCACCCTCAGCAGGACCTCGCCGGGGGCGGCGCCCTTGTCCCGGGTGGCCGTCCCCGCGGGCTGCGCCGCCGCACCCTCGCTCTGTGCAGGGATGCTCACTGCGTTGTTCTCTGCGTTGTCCTCTGTGTTCTCACTCACAGCTTCGGCGCAATCTCTTCGGTCCAGATCCGCTCCCGCTGCTCCTGCGACATATGGCAGGCGGCCCAGTGCCGGCTGCCGACCTCGGTCAGCTCGGGGCGGACCGTGCGGGTGGCGTTGTCCTTCGGGACATCGGCGTACGGGCAGCGCGGGTTGAAGGCGCAGCCGGACGGGACGTTGATCAGCGAGGGCGGGGCGCCCTTGACCGGGATCAGCCGCTCCTGCTGCTCTCGGTCCAGGCGGGGCATCGAGCCCAGCAGGCCCCAGGTGTAGGGGTGGCGGGGCTCGTAGAACACCGTCTCGGCCGGGCCCCGCTCGACGCAGCGGCCGCCGTACATCACCAGGATGTCGTCGGCCAGTTCGGCGACGACGCCCAGGTCGTGGGTGATGATGACGACCGCGGAGCCGAACTCCTTCTGCAGGTCCCGGATCAGGTCGAGGATCTGCGCCTGGACCGTCACGTCGAGGGCGGTGGTCGGCTCGTCCGCGATCAGCAGTTCGGGGTTGTTGACCAGCGACATCGCGATCATCGCGCGCTGGCGCATACCGCCGGAGAACTCGTGCGGGTAGCTGTCGGCCCGCTTGTCGGGCTGTGGGATGCCCACCCGGTCGAGCATCTCGACCGCACGCGTCCTGGCGGTCTTCTTGTCGACGTCGTGGTGGATCCGGTACGCCTCCACGATCTGCTGGCCGATCGTGTAGTACGGGTGCAGCGCGGACAGCGGGTCCTGGAAGATCATCGCCATCTGCCGGCCGCGCAGCTTGCGGACGTGGTCCGGGTCGGCGGACAGCAGCTCGGTGCCGTCCAGCCAGATCTCGCCGGAGATCCGCGCCTTGCGCTTGCCGTACTGGCCCGCGGTGTGCAGGCCCATGATGCCGAGCGAGGTCACCGACTTGCCGGAGCCCGACTCGCCCACGATGCCGAGGGTCTTGCCCTTCTCCAGCTGGAAGCTGAGCCCGTCGACGGACTTGACCAGGCCGTCGTCGGTCGGGAAGTGCACCTTCAGGTCCCGCACTTCCAGGAAGGCGGTGGGGCTGGGCGAGGCGGCGGTGGGCTCGCCCACGGCCGCTCCGCTCTTGCTGAGTTCGGTCATGCGAGCCTCACTCGGGGGTCGATCACGGCGTAGAGGACGTCCACGACCAGGTTGGCGATGAGCACGGCGAGCGAGGTGATCAGGACGACGCCCAGGATGATGGGCAGGTCCTGGTTCTTGATCGCGTTCAGCACGGCCTGGCCGAGGCCGGGCAGGTTGAACGTGGTCTCGGTGAGGACCGCGCCGCCGATCAGGGCGCCGAGGTCCATGCCGAGCATGGTCAGGATCGGCGTCATCGTGGAGCGCATGGCGTGCTTGCCGATGACCGTCTGCTCCCGCAGGCCCTTGGCGCGGGCCGTGCGGATGTAGTCCTCGCCGAGGACCTCCATCATGGTGGCCCGGGTGATCCGGGCGTACATCGCCGCGTAGAGGAACGCGAGACTGACCCAGGGCAGGATCATGCCGCCGAGCCAGCCGGTGAAGCTGTCCGCGAGCGGGACGTACTGGGCGTCGAGCCAGCCGAGTCCGTAGGAGAAGATCGCCAGGACCAGCAGACCGGTGAAGTAGATGGGGAGCGAGACACCCGCCAGCGCGACGACCATCGCGCCGCGGTCCCAGATGCTGCCCCGCTTGAGCGCGGAGAGGACACCCGCCGCGACGCCGAAGATCAGCCACAGGACGGCGGCGCCGAGCGCGAGACCCAGGGTCACCGGGAAGCGGTCGGTGAGCACCGGCCAGATGGCCTGCTCGCTGCGGAAGGAGTACCCGAAGCAGGGCGCGGCGCAGTGGGTGACGTCGCCGCCGGCCGCGTAGGTGCGGCCCGCGAAGATGCCCTTGAAGAACTCCCAGACCTGGACGTAGATCGGGTCGCTCAGGCCCAGCTTCACCCGCACGGCCTCGACGGCCGCGGGATCCGCCTGCTTGCCCACGAAGCTCGCGGCGATGTCGACGCCCGCCCACTTCGGGACGAGGAAGAAGATGCCGAAGACCACCATGATGATGACCACGAGCATCACTGCGGCGGCGAACAACCGCCTGATGAGGTAAGCGAGCACAGCTATCGGCCCGCCGCGGGCCGCGGGCCACCTCCGGTCTCCCCCACCGTCTTATGGACGTGGGAGCAACCCCCAGGTGGCCCGCGATCACGCGTCGCCGGCCTTCACCTGCCTTTCGTGCCTTTACGGCGGGTGTGCCGGGTTACTTCGGGTTCTTCAGGCCGAGGTTGACGAAGTCGTAGAAGCCGGCGTAGGCATCGCTGGTGTAGACGTTCGCCAGGTTGCTGGAGCGCCAGTTGATGAACTTCTCGAACACGAAGGGCAGGTAGTAGCCGCCCTCCATGACCTTGTGGTTGATCTCCGTGGCGATCTTGGCCTTGCCTGCGGCGTCCAGCGTGTTGACGTAGTCGTCGAACAGGCCGTCGATCGCCTTGTCCTTGATCAGAGCGTAGTTGTTGTTACCGCTCTCCAGGATGTACTTGCTGTTCCACAGCGGCAGACCGTAGCCCTGGACGGACGAGAAGTCCGGGCCCCAGCCCATGATGATGATGCCGTAGCCCTTCTTCTTCACGTTCGAGGGGCTGCCGATGATGCCGGGGGACTGCGAACCGTCGTACTGGTCGATCTCGGCGGTGATGCCGATCTTCTTCAGCGACGCCTGGAGCGACTGAGCGGTGGCCACCTCGACCGGCTTGTTGTTGCGGACGGCGATGGTGGTCTTGAAGCCGTTCGGCTTGCCGCAGGCTTTGAGCTCTTCCTTGGCCTTGGCGGCGTTGCCGTTCTTGTCGGCACCGGACAGCTCGTACGGGTCGTAGCTCTGGCCCTCGGAGCCGGGCACCGCCGGGGGCAGCATGTTGGTGCCGATGTCACCACCGGCGAGCGGGCCGCCGCGCGCGGTCTGCAGCGACACATGGTCGGCGCCGTAGATGACGGCCTTGCGGCAGTGGATGTCGTCGAACGGCTTCACGCTCTGCGGGAAGGACGCGTAACGGATGTAGCCGGAGACCGGGTTGTCCAGGTTGGCCTTGTGCTGCTTCAGGGCGGTGGTGCGGCCCTGCGGGGACATGCCGGTCTGGTTGAGGTCCACGTCGAGGTCACCGTTGATCAGGCGCTGGTCAAGATCGTTGGCGTTGGTGAAGAACTTGACCGTGATCTTGTCCGGGTACGCCTTGCGGACCGGGTCCGAGGACTGCTTCCACTCCGTGTTGCGGACCAGGGTGAGGTCCTTGCCCGGGTTGTAGGAGTCGAACTTGTACGGGCCCGAGGAGAACGGGTGCAGCTGGTACTTGGACTTGGTGTCCTTGTCCTGGCGGACCGGGGAGGCCGAGGTCAGGGCCAGCATGTCCTCGAAGTCCGAGTTGGCCTTCGGCAGATGGAAGACGATGGTCTTGTCGTCCGGCGTCTCGATCGCCTTCAGGCCGAGCTTGTCCGCGGACTTGTCCTTGTACGGACCCTGGTACTCACCCTTGGGGTCGAGCACCTCCTTCAGGTACGTCGGACCGCCGGAGAGCACGTCCTGTGCCCACACCCGCTCGATGCCGTACTTGACGTCCTTCGAGGTGATCGGCTTGCCGTCTTCCCACGTGATGCCGTCGCGCAGGGTGTACGTGTAGGTCTTGCCGTCGTCGCTGATCTTGGCGAGTCCGGTGGCCAGGTCCGGGGTCACCTTGGCGCCTTCCTTACCCGCGGCCGGCTTGCTGGTGACGAGCTGACGGCTGTAGTAGCGCGCGAAGTCCCACATGAAGCCGTAGTAACCGCGGGTGGTGTCCCACGAGTCGGCGTCCTGGGCACCGCCGAACCTCAGCGTGCCACCCTTCTTGGCCAGCGACGCCTGGGCGACCTTGTTGTTGGCGGCGTCGAAGCCCGCGGCGCCGCCCTTCGAGCCCTTGTCGCCGCTGTCGCCGCCGCCGCACGCTGCCGTGGTCAGCAGCGCGGCGACCACGGCGGCAGCGGCCACGGTCTGATTGCGCCGCCGTGAGGTGCGTTGGGTAGTCACGATCTCGGATCCTCCGGATGGATGGTGATGAGAGATCCCGTGTAGGAGCCACGGGTCGCTTGGGGTACGGCAGTTCAGCGAGATTCAGCGGGATCCCTTCGGGTCCAGCGCATCGCGCACGCCGTCGCCGAAGAGGTTGAAGGCAAGGACGGTGATGAAGATCGCCACGCCCGGCACCACCATGTACATGGGGTCCGAGTCGTAGTAGTCGATCGCGCTCGACAGCATCTGTCCCCAGGAGGCCGTCGGCGGCTTGACGCCCACGCCCAGGAAGCTGAGCGCCGCCTCGGTGAGGATGTTGGTGGGGATCATCATCGTCGTGTAGACGACGATAGGCGCGACGAGGTTGGGCAGCAGTTCCTTGAAGAGGATGTACAGCCGTCCCGCGCCCAGCGATCGGGCGGCCTCGACGTACTCCCGTTCGCGCAGGGACAGCGTCTGGCCGCGCACCACGCGTCCGATGTAGGGCCAGCCGAAGAAGCCGATGACCAGGATCATCACGAACACGCGCACGCTCGTACCGGTCAGCCCCAGCATCTCGCGCGGCATGACGGAGACGAGGGCGATGATGAAAAGCAGTTGCGGGAAGGCCAACAGGCCGTCCATGACCCGGCTGACGACGGAGTCGACCCAGCCGCCGAAGAAGCCCGCGAGGATGCCGAAAACGGTGCCCAGGAGCACGGCCACGACCGCGGACAGGAAGCCGACCAGCAGCGAGATGCGGGCGCCGTAGACGATGCGCGCGAAGATGTCGCGGCCGTTGACCGGCTCCACGCCCAGCAGATGGTCCCCGCTGATCCCGCCCAGCGAGCCGGTCGGGGTGCCGAACAGCGGGTCGATCAGATCCTCGTGGTAGAGGTCGGGGTCCTGCCCGACGAGGCTCGTGATCACGGGCGCGAGCAGGGAGATCGCGATGAGCACCAGGACCACGACGCCGCCCGTGAGGGCGAGCTTGTCCCGCTTGAGGCGTTCCCAGGCGATCCGCCCCAAAGAGCGTCCCTGGACGGCCTTCGTGCCGGCGCTGACTGCCGCCGCTTCCTCGGCCGCGCTCGGGGCCGCTTCCGCGGTCGGCTCGTGCAATGGTGCCGTCATCTGGCAGGGACCCCTCTCAACCGGCGGTAGCCGGCCCGCACTTGCCGCTGTGGCGGCATGATCAGTCCGTCGTACAACGGGGCAACAGACCCCTGGTGCCGGAGTCTTCAATGCCTGGGCGATCCGCTGCCAGAGTTCTCGGTGAAAGGATGCGTAAACGTGATGCTGTCTGGAGGGTTCCGTTATCCGGACAGTGGGTAACGGGGTTCGGACGGGGAGGAGTTGGGTCAACGCGACAGAGACGGACTTTTCCACCCGCTCTACACGCGAAGATCCGCTTCCTGCCGTTTCCGGCACCCGGTTTTCCGTCCGTCGGCGCCACGACGGCGCCGCGGTCAGTACCTGCCCTGGACCGGGGGATAGCCGTACCCGGCGGCCGGGGCGGGCGGCTGGGCGGCGTGCGCGTCGCGGTCGTAGAAGGGGCGGGCGCCGGCTCGCATCCACAGGACGACCGGGTCGTACGCGTCGGTCATCGCGACGGTCGACACCGGCAGCCCGTCCGGGACGGCGCCCATCGACTGCTGCATCATCGCGCGGACCGAGTCCACCGCGGGCGGCGAAGTGTCGTACACGTCCAGGCCGATGGCGAGATAGGGCGCCCCGAGGGCCGGTTGCACCCAGGCCCGGCGCAGCGAGCGGACGGCCGGGGTGCGGTGGGCGTTCTGCGCGAGCAGGGCGTAGAACTGCGGGATCTCGATGCCCGGTTCGGACAGTCGGAGCGGCCCGGACGGCTGGCGGTCCAGGCCGGTGGCGATGCGGCGCAGGTCGAGCCAGGGGACGCCGACGCCGCCGCCCGGGGCGTGCGGGTTGAGCCAGAGGCCGAAGTGTTCCGGGTAGAGGGTGCGGGCGACATCGACCCCGTCGACCACCTCGTACGAGCGGTTCCAGCCACTGGCGGACAACTCCTGGGCGGAGGTGACGCACGGGACGTAGCCGTGGCCGTCGACCTCCATGGTTCCGTACTGGGCGTCGGGGGAGCCGGCCTGGCCGTGCCACAGGAGCATCCAGACCTGGCCGGAGCCGGGCGTCGCGAGCGCGCGCAGCAGCGCCTCGTAGGCGTCGTAGCGCCCGGGCGTGACCTGGCGCAGCGTGTGCTCGACGCTGCCGCTGAGGCTCGCGCTCACCTGACTTACCGCCTCTTCTTCGAATACCCCACGTTCGGAAGACAGCTTAAGCGCCCGGCGCCCCGAGGCCCCGTGTCCGTCGACAGGCGAGGGTAGGTCGGCGGGCGCGGGTAGGTCGGCGGGCGCGGGTGCATCGGCGGCCGCGCACGCCCACGCGACACCACCGCCCACCGGGACGGTCCACTGTGGCCCGGCAGCGCCCCAAAGGGGCGCGGGGCTGTAATAAACATGCGGCTCCGCCGCGGTGGGGGTCCCCCCTGTTCGAGCGGAGCCGAGAACTTGGGGGAGCGACCAGCCACAACGCCGCCGCACCCAACCATCAACAGCACCCGATAGGGGCGCGGGGCTGTACAAATATGCGGCTCCGCCGCGGTGGGGGTCCCCCCTGTTCGAGCGGAGCCGAGAACTTGGGGGAGCAACCAGCCACAACGCCGCCGCACCCGACCGACACCCCACCACGGCCCACCCCGCGGAGCGGCTCAGTGGCCGTACTCGTAGAAGGGACGCACGTTCGTCCTCAGCCAGTCGCCCACCGGGTCCTCGGCGACGTCCAGCAGGACCAGGTTGACCGGCCAGCGCACCGGGACCTGTGCGAGGGCCCGGCCCAGTGCCGCCAGCGGCAGCGCCCGCAGATCGCCCTCGCACTGGGTGAGTTCGACGCCCACGAACAGCGCCGGATCCGCCGTCTCGACGGCCGCGAGGCACCGGCGGGCCGTGCGGACCACACCGGCCGCGGTGAACTCGGCGGAGGCGGCGGACAGGAAGTCCACCGGGTCGTCCTGCCAGTCGGGTTCGAACAGCCGTACCCGGCCGCCGCTCGCCGGTCCGTCCAGTTCGGTGCGGCCCGTCCGGCACAGTTCGGCCACCGCGTCCGGCGGAAGCGGGGCGCCGACCACGCCGCCCGGGTTGAGGGCGATGCCGACCTGCGGGGGCAGGCCGCGGGCGAACTCCGCGGCGGGGGCGATGGTGTACGACATATGGGAGCCGACGACCTGGCGGAACTGCTCCTCGGAGCTGAAGACCGGGACATGGACCTGCCCCTCGACATCCACGGTGGGCAGGTCGAGGGGCCCGCTGCGCGGGCCGCCGCCGCTCGGCAGCGGGATCCAGAGGAAGCTGCGGCCCAGGACCTCGATGATCCGGCCACCGGCCGCCGGGACACCGAGGGATGCCGAGAGCACCTCCTCCAACTCGTTGCCGGGCCAACCGCCGTGCGGGTGGGGGTGCGTCTGTGCCGGGAAGTCCGCGGGAATGTCCGCCGGGAAGTCCATCTGCCTACCGCCTGCTGGGAACCGCTGCTGTGGCTGAAAAGGCTAGCGGGTGGCGGCGAGGGGCCCGCACCGTGCGAAGCCGATCCGGTGCAGTACGTCCGCCGCGTCCCGGTCGAGCAGCACCGCCGAGCCGCAGCCCTCGGGCAACTCCCCCCGCTCCACGGCGCGCAGCAGCCGGGCCGCCGCCCTGCGGTGGCGCAGGAAGGCGTAGCGGGAGACGCCCCGGCCGCGCTCGCGCTGGCCGTCGAGCGCCGTGCCGGGCGGGACGTCGAGGAGGATCACGTGCAGGGTGCCGCCGCGGCGGCGGGCCTCGCGGGCCAGCCAGCCACGCACCCAGGACTGGGTGCCGCAGTCGTGCACCACGGCGCCCTCGCCGGTGCGCAGCGCGCGGCGCAGCGCGGCGTAGTGGGCGAGGCGGACCAGGGGGCGGTAGAGCGCGTAGGGCAGGAGGCGCGGGACACGGGCGTCCCAGCGGTCCCTGGTGTCCTGGGAGTCGATACGGATGCCGTCGACCGAGCGGTCCATCAGGGTCGACTTGCCGCTGCCGGGCAGGCCGGTGACCACGGCCAGGTCGTGTGGGCCGAAGAGGAGGGCGTGCGGGCTGCGGCCGGCCCGCGCGCGCAGGTCGCGGACCACCGGGGCCGGGCGGTCCGCGCGCTGCTCGACGGCGGGGGCGGCCCGCCGCCCAGGTAGTGCGAGGCCCGTGTTCGTGGCGTATGCCGTGGTCCTGTTCACCGTGATCGTCCTCCCCTTGGGTCCGGACATCCCCATCCCCGTCGAGTGTAAAGAGAAGGTAATGCGGAGTGCCTCACGGTGTCATGCGCGTTCTGCCACAGCCCGGTCACGGATCGGGCCTGCCGTGCGGCGGCGATGCGTGCAATGATGTGCCCGCCAACTGCATACCGGCCGTTTGAATCCGCGCGGGAGAGTTCCCAGCAGCCTCGCTGGGACGCCGAAGGAGCAAGTCCCTCCCTTGAATCTCTCAGGCCCCCGTTACCGCGCGGGCGAGGCACATCTGAAAAGCGGGCCGCCGTCCGGTGGCCCCACCCAAGGTGCAAGCCGTGATCACGCATGTGGTCAGGGCGAACCTCTCAGGTTCCGATGACAGATGGGGAGGACTCACCTCGCCTTCCCCACACCCTGGGAGACATCCGTCCGATGAGCAGTACCGCACTCCGTCATACCGCGCTGGACGCGCTGCACCGCTCGCTCGGTGCGACGATGACCGACTTCGCCGGCTGGGACATGCCCCTGCGCTACGGCTCCGAGCGCGAGGAGCATCTGGCCGTGCGCACCAAGGCCGGTCTCTTCGACCTCTCCCACATGGGCGAGATCGCGGTGACCGGTCCCGAGGCCGCCGCCCTGCTGGACTTCGCCCTGGTCGGGAACCTCACCTCGGTCGGTGTCGGCCGCGCCCGCTACACCATGATCTGCCGGGCCGACGGCGGCATCCTGGACGACCTGATCGTCTACCGGCTCGCCGAGCACGAGTACCTGGTCGTCGCGAACGCCGCCAACGCCCAGGTCGTGCTAGACGCGCTGGTGGAGCGCGGCGCCGGCTTCGATGCGGAGGTCCGCGACGACCGCGACGGCTACGCGCTGCTCGCCGTCCAGGGCCCCGAGTCCCTCGGCATCCTCGCGTCCCTGTCCCCCAAGGTCTCGACCGCGCTCGACCAGGAAGGTGCCCCCGACGCCGATCTGGCCGGCCTGAAGTACTACGCGGGCCTGCCCGGCACCGTCGCCGGCGTGCCCGCGCTGATCGCCCGCACCGGCTACACCGGCGAGGACGGCTTCGAACTGTTCGTGCGGCCCGAGCACGCCGTGGAGCTGTGGCAGGCGCTGACCGAGGCCGGCGCGGGCGTCGGCCTCGTCCCGTGCGGGCTGTCCTGCCGGGACACACTGCGTCTGGAGGCGGGCATGCCGCTGTACGGGCACGAGCTGTCGACCTCGCTCACGCCCTTCGACGCCGGGCTCGGCCGGGTGGTGAAGTTCGAGAAGGAGGGCGACTTCGTCGGGCGCGAGGCGCTGCTGGCGGCGGCCGCCCGCGCCGAGCGGAACCCGCCGCGCGTGCTGGTCGGCCTGGTCGCCGAGGGCCGCCGGGTGCCGCGCGCCGGGTACCCGGTCGTCGCGGACGGCACGGTGATCGGCGAGGTCACCTCCGGCGCCCCCTCGCCCACGCTGGGCCGGCCCATCGCCATGGCGTACGTCGACGCGGCGCACGCGGCGCCGGGCACGACGGGCGTCGGCGTGGACATCCGGGGCAGCCACGAGCCGTACGAGGTCGTGGCACTCCCCTTCTACCGGCGGCGGAAGTAGACACTGAACCCGCGGGGCAGGCGGCGGCCCCGCCCCCGCCCCCGCTGTGATGCCGGGCACACCACCCCGCGCACCTGCGCCTTCCGTCCTCCCCTCGTCATCAGCACTCCCTCGCGTACAGGAGAATTCAGGCCATGAGCAACCCCCAGCAGCTGCGCTACAGCAAGGAGCACGAGTGGCTGTCGGCCGCCGAGGACGGCGTCTCGACGGTCGGCATCACGGAGTTCGCGGCCAACGCGCTCGGCGATGTCGTCTACGCCCAGCTCCCGGAGGTCGGCTCCACCGTCACCGCGGGCGAGTCCTGCGGTGAGCTGGAGTCGACCAAGTCGGTGTCCGATCTGTACTCCCCCGTCACCGGCGAGGTCACCGAGATCAACGAGGACGTCGTGGACGACCCGTCGCTGGTCAACTCGGCCCCCTTCGAGGGCGGCTGGCTGTTCCGGGTACGTGTCGCCGCGGAGCCGGCCGAGCTGCTCTCGGCCGACGAGTACGTCGCCTTCACCGCCGGCTGAGGAGTCGAGGACCCCATGTCGTTCATGAACACCCCGCTGCACGAGCTGGACCCGGACGTGGCCGCCGCGGTCGACGCCGAGCTGCACCGTCAGCAGTCCACCCTGGAAATGATCGCCTCCGAGAACTTCGCGCCGCTCGCGGTCATGGAGGCGCAGGGCTCGGTGCTCACCAACAAGTACGCCGAGGGCTACCCGGGCCGCCGCTACTACGGCGGCTGCGAGCACGTCGACGTGACCGAGCAGATCGCCGTCGACCGGGTCAAGGAGCTGTTCGGCGCCGAGTACGCCAATGTGCAGCCCCACTCGGGCGCCTCCGCCAACCAGGCCGCACTGTTCGCGCTGGCCCAGCCCGGCGACACCATCCTCGGCCTGGACCTCGCCCACGGCGGCCATCTGACCCACGGAATGCGGCTGAACTTCTCCGGCAAGCAGTTCGACGTGGTCGCGTACCACGTGGACGAGGCCGGTCTTGTCGACATGGCCGAGGTCGAGCGGCTGGCCAAGGAGCACCGCCCCAAGGTGATCATCGCGGGCTGGTCTGCCTACCCGCGGCAGCTGGACTTCGCGGAGTTCCGCCGGATCGCCGACGAGGTCGAGGCGTATCTGTGGGTCGACATGGCCCACTTCGCGGGTCTGGTCGCCGCCGGTCTGCACCCCAACCCGGTGGAGTACGCCGATGTCGTCACCTCCACCACCCACAAGACGCTCGGCGGCCCGCGCGGCGGCATCATCCTCGCGAAGAAGGACTTCGCGAAGAAGCTGAACTCGTCCGTGTTCCCCGGCTTCCAGGGCGGCCCCCTGGAGCATGTGATCGCCGCGAAGGCGGTCTCCTTCAAGGTCGCGGCGTCACCGGAGTTCAAGGAGCGCCAGCAGCGTACGGTCGAGGGCGCCCGGATCCTCGCCGAGCGGCTGACCGCGCCGGATGCCCGCGAGGCCGGTGTGAACGTGCTGTCCGGCGGCACCGATGTGCATCTGATCCTGGTGGACCTGCGCGCCTCGGAGCTGGACGGTCAGCAGGCCGAGGACCGGCTGCACGAGGTCGGCATCACGGTCAACCGCAATGCCGTCCCGAACGACCCGCGCCCGCCGATGGTCACCTCGGGCCTGCGTATCGGCACCCCCGCGCTGGCCACCCGCGGCTTCGGGGCCGAGGACTTCGCCGAGGTCGCGGACGTCATCGCCGAGACGCTGAAGCCGTCGTACGACGCGTCCGCCCTGAAGGCGCGGGTGCGGGCGCTGGCCGCCAAGCACCCGCTCTACCCCGGCCTGGGCCAGTAGTTCCGCCCCGGGACGGGGTGCCGCGCACCCGCGTCGCCGAGCGCGGCGCCCCGTCCCGCACCATCCCTTTGGAGGAGGCACCGTGGCCATTTCGGTGTTCGACCTGTTCTCGATCGGCATCGGCCCGTCCAGCTCCCACACGGTCGGCCCGATGCGCGCGGCGCGCATGTTCGCCCGCCGGCTGCGCAACGAGGGCCTGCTCGGCTCCGTGGCGTCGGTCCGTGCCGAGCTGTACGGCTCCCTCGGCGCGACGGGCCACGGCCATGGCACGCCGAAGGCCGTGCTGCTCGGCCTGGAGGGCGCCTCCCCCCGGACGGTGCACGTGGAGGGCGCCGACCAACGGGTGGCGGACATCCGGGAGTCGGGCCGACTGCTGCTCCTCGGCGAGCACGAGATCGCCCTCGACGCCGACGCGGACCTGGTCCTGCACCGGCGCAAGGCCCTGCCGTACCACGCCAACGGCATGACCCTCGGGGCGTACGACGCCGAGGGCGCCGAGGTGCTGACCAAGACGTACTACTCGGTGGGCGGCGGCTTCGTCGTCGACGAGGACGCGGTCGGCGCGGACCGGATCAAGCTCGACGACACGGTGCTCAAGTACCCCTTCCGCACGGGCGACGAGCTGCTGCGCCTGACCCGCGGGACCGGACTGTCGATCTCCTCGCTGATGCTGGAGAACGAGCGCGCCTGGCGCACCGAGGAGGAGATCCGGGCGGGCCTGCTGGAGATCTGGCGGGTGATGCGGGAGTGCGTGGCGCACGGCCTGTCCCGCGAGGGCATCCTGCCGGGCGGCCTGAAGGTACGGCGCAGGGCCGCCGTGTCGGCCCGCCAGCTGCGCGCCGAGGGCGAACCGCTCGCCCGCGCGATGGAGTGGATCACGCTCTACGCGATGGCGGTGAACGAGGAGAACGCGGCCGGCGGGCGGGTGGTGACCGCCCCGACGAACGGCGCGGCCGGCATCATCCCGGCGGTCCTGCACTACTACCTCGACTTCGTGCCCGGCGCCGACGAGGACGGCGTGGTCCGTTTCCTGCTCGCGGCCGGCGCGATCGGCATGCTGTTCAAGGAGAACGCATCCATCTCCGGCGCCGAGGTCGGCTGCCAGGGCGAGGTCGGCTCCGCCTGTTCCATGGCGGCGGGCGCCCTCGCGGAGGTGCTGGGCGGCAGCCCCGAACAGGTCGAGAACGCCGCCGAGATCGGCATGGAGCACAACCTCGGCCTCACCTGCGACCCGGTCGGCGGCCTGGTCCAGATCCCCTGCATCGAACGCAACGGCATGGCCGCCGTCAAGGCCGTCACCGCGGCCCGCATGGCCATGCGCGGCGACGGCTCCCACAAGGTCTCCCTCGACAAGGTCATCAAGACCATGAGAGACACGGGCGCGGACATGTCCGTCAAGTACAAGGAGACGGCCCGCGGCGGGCTCGCGGTGAACATCATCGAGTGCTGAGGGGGCGGCGGCTGGTCGCTCTGCCCTTCAGGTGTCCTCAGCCGATCGGATTGTCGAACTCTCCGTCCCCCGTGCTGCATTCGGGAGCCGCAGCAACAGTGGAGGATCCCTGAACCTGGGTGGCCGTGATGTGGCTGCCGTGAATGTAGCGCCCGGATTCGGACGTGTCTGTCGCATCGGGGTTGCAGCCGAGATGCTGGAACTGGTCGGTGGATCCGGTGACGGTCAGGTTGTAGCCGTGGGGGTGGCCGCGGTCCGTGCGCAGGGTGACCGAGGCTGTCAGTCGGGCGTTGGCGGGAACGCGGAGGTGGATCCAGTTGATGCGATCGCTGGAGTCCGAGGTCCACTCCCGGCCGCTGTTCACATCCCGCAAGGTCAGCGTGTAGTCGTTCGGCTGGACCTTCTTGTCCCACTGAGCCGGCTCCATGCCGGTCGGTGTCACCACGGCCGTCAACCACTGGCTGTCCTGCTGGATGCCCTCCAGTTTCGCCGGGGAGGTAAATGTGTAGTCGTCGGGCGCGCCAGTCCGGCCGCCGTCCTGCGGTGTGTCGACGACCATGAACGAGGTGTCGTCGGCCTTGTCCCCGGTCTCGCCGTTCAGCAGCTGGGCCTGCCGCTTGGTGTACTTCTCGAACAGCCCGTAGGGACGAGTCCCGCCCTTGCGCGCGGCTCCCTCCTTCACGCGGGTCACATTCCCGTCGCACAGGTAGTTGCCGTCGTTGTCGGGCGGGCAGGTGAAGTTCACGGCGTCGAGGGGGCCGAGGGGACCCAGCGGCCCCACGGGCCCGAGGGGACCCAGCGGCCCGTTGGGTGCGAAGACGCCGCCGGCCTTCAGCTGGACGCCGCACGGGTAGTAGTTGGTCGGAGGGCTGTACGCGCTCCAGTTGTAGGCGGCCAACGGGCCCACGGGTCCCAGCGCGCCGTTCGGACCGAGGGGATCACTCAGGCTCGGCAGCTGCGGCCAGGGAAAGACCGGGTCGAGGTCCTGCCCGAGGGGACCCAGGTCGCTCAGCGGCCCCCAGGAGCCGATCGGCCCGAAGTAGCCGAGTGGGCCGTCGGCCTCATTCATCTCCTGGCATCGTTCCCGGCCGTCGTCGATCTGCCACGGGAGACGGCCGTACGGCTGGCCCGCGAGGGAGAACGGCCCGACATCGCTGAAGTCGCTCCCGAGTGCTTCGACACTGCTCGCGGTGACGTACAGCTCGTCCTGCAGCGGCTCGGCCGCCGCCCAACCAGCCTGGCCGCCGGAAGTAAGGGACACTCCCGCCGCTAAGGCCGCTAATCGCAGCCCCCATCGCGCTCGTCCGCCATGCCCCGAGGCGCTCGCGTGCCCCGTCCCTCGCGTCAGTTCCTCAGTCATGCGATCACTCCTTGTGAGTTGTGCCCGGAGTTCCGCCCCGGACCCTGAACACAACCTATGGATCAACGGTGCTCCGGCGCGAAGGCCAGGTGTTTGCCCGGGGCGAATTGGGCCATGTCGGCCGCGGCCATGGTCACCTCCGCAACCATCCTGTTCACCCCCGGGGAAGTGTCCAGCAGGTCCAGCACCAGGCGGAACGAGACCGACGCTTCCTCAATGCGAGCCGTCAACCGATCGACAGCATTGGGCAGTTGATCACCTTGGTCGAGAAAGCGGCACGCCAGGAAGCCGTGGCGCTCACGGAAGTGGCCGGTCAGCGTCGGGCTCGGCCCGGGGACCTTGTTACGCAGACGGCGCTTGGCCAGGTCGGCCAGGATTCGCGGGTCGCGTTGGCCGCCGATCAACGCCTTTGCCTGGCGCGTGCCCGGCCGGATCGCCCGTGCGACCGGAGACGACCGCAGACAGCTCGATGGCGCGATCGGCCGCGGACAGCCGCGGTCGGCCGCGTCGTCACCGGCTCGGTGACGCGCGGCGAGGTGGGCGGTGCCGGGTCAGCCGTACCACCGGCGCCTCCGGCGCGGTCGGCGGCGGGCGTACGCCACCCCGCAACTCCTGGACGCGCGCGAAGGGATCGGGCGGGTCGAGGCGGGGCATACAGCAGGCAACTCCTGTCACCCCACTGACGTGTGAGGAAGTCCCCGGGATGTTGCACGGCATCGATGTGAGCGCGTATCAGTCCTCGTCCTATGACACGGACGGCGTCTCCTTCGTCTTCATCAAGGCGACGGAGGGGCGGTCCTACGTCAATCCGAAACTCAGTGCCCAGACCGAGCGGGCCCGTGACGCGGGGCTCGTCGTCGGCTTCTATCACTTCCTGTGGCCCGGCAACCTCGGGGCCCAGGCGGAGCACTTCGTCCAGCACGCCCCGCAGAAGGCGGGCGACATCCTCGCCGTCGACTGGGAGACGACGAGCGAGGGGACGCACGCGAGCAACGCCGAGAAGGACCTGTTCCTCCGGAAGGTGAAGGACCTGCGGCCGAGCCACCGGGTCGTGCTGTACGCGGGCCGCCACTTCTGGCTGAACGTCGACACCACCTCGTACGCGGGCGACGGCCTGTGGATCGCCGACTATGTCACCGCGGGCGAGCCCCGTATCAGGGCGAAGTGGCGCTTCCACCAGTACACCAGCGAACCGCACGACAAGAACGTGGCGGACTTCGCGGACAAGGCCGCCCTGCGGGCCTGGGCCCACACATAGGTGCCGGTGTCGCGCACGGCGACGCCCTCGGCCGCCCCGTAGGAACGGCGGTCGCCGGCATGTGCGCGTCGAGCGCCCGGCGGGAGAACGGGGGCGTCCGGCCGGGCGCCCCCGTTCCGCTCAGGTCACTTGTTCAGGTAGGCCCAGAACTCGTCGAACGACAGCACCTTGTCGCCGTTGAGGTCCCGGGTCCTGATGATGGCCTCGGCCACCGCCTCGGTGACGTTCCAGTCGCCCTCCTGAGCCAGGGCGGTCTTGAACTCCGCGGCGGTGATGAAACCGTCGCCGTTCGCGTCGATCCGCTCGAAGTGCTTGCGTGCCTCGTCGATGTCCGCCACCGATCCGCCCCTTTTGTTCGTGTTTCTCGTGCCGTGTCGGCGTAGTGCCGCGGGTCAGATTAACCGCCCGCGCGCGCCCGCAGCGCGGCGACCACCCAGGCGAACTCCTCCTGGTGACGCGGGGGCTCCTGGTGTCCGGCGACGGCGGCGGCCAACTCGCGGTAACGGACGACCTGGGCGCCGAGGTCGATGCGGCGCAGCACCGCCGCGTGATCGGCGTCCTCGCCCAGCAGTTCGGTCAGCACGGCGTCGGCCTCCGGGCCCTCGGGCGTGACGCCGCGCGCCCGCGCGGCTGCGACCAGGTCGACGAGGCGCCGGAAGAACCACAGGGACGCGCCGGACGGGGTGTCCGGGCCGCGGTCGGCCGCGTTGAGCTCGATGTTCCGGCGCATCGCGGCCCGGAACTCCCGGTCCTGGAGCAGTTCGGCCAGCTCCACCCAGGCGTCGACCTGATCCGGGGTCGGGTCGTCGGGCAGGTTCACCCCGATGTGCCGCATCCGCTCCCGGATCGCGGGGTCGGCGGAGTCGAGCCCGTGGAAGGTCTCGTCCACGAACTCGTCGACGATCCGCTGCCGTTCGGCGGCCGAGAGCCGTGCCAGCTTGTTCATGAGTGTCATCTCCTCAGCGGTCGAGCCACGTCGTGCCACGGTCGACAACACCGCCCTGGTCACCCTCAGCGAACGCATCTGGGCGTCGAGGGCCGCCACATGCGCGGCCGCGACCTCCGCCACCGTCCGCTCGCCGGAGAGCACCTCGCGCACATGCGCGAGGCCCAGGCCCAGTTCGCGCAGGGTGCGGATCAGCTCCAGGCGGGCGACGGACGCGGAGTCGTAGAGCCGGTAGCCGCCCGTGGAGCGGGCCACCGGGTCGAGGACGCCCTCGTCGGACCAGTAGCGGATGGTGCGCACGGTCAGTCCGGTGGACCGGGCCAGCTCGCCGATGGTGAACAGGCCGGTGCCGTCGTACTGGGGGTCTGGGGGGTCTGACCCCGGGCGGTGCTGCATATCTGCGAGTCTGGGCCTTCCAGTGGGTGGAGACTCAAGGAGTACAAGGAGTACAAGGAGTACCGGGAGTGCGGGCGTGACACAGACCCTGCGGGACCTTCTCGACGCGGCGGCCAGGGGCGTCTTCCCGCCGGAGGACGGCGGTACGACCGTGGTGCCGCAGCACACGCACCGTCACGCGGGGGTGATCGCCTTCACCGCGCACGCCGTGGTGTTCACGGACGAGGACGAGCGGTGGGTGCGCGGGGCGCTCGACGCGGTCGACTGCGATCCGCTGGCCGCCGCCGTGCATCCGCGCTTCCTGGCGGACTTCATGGCGCGCACGGGGCGCGACCACGACACGGTCGACGCGCTGCTGGTCGGCGCCGCCCTGCCGGGTCGGCCGCCGCTCGCGCTGCGGGAGATCACGGACTGGGGTCATCCCCGGATCGCCTACGCCCGCGGGCGCCGCGACGAGGTACGCGCCTGGACCGCGGACGGCGGGGTGGTGACGCTGGGCCGCGGGGTGGCCGGGCGGCTGGAGGTGTCGGTGGAGGTGAACAAGAGGGGCGCCGCGGCGCGCCGCCGGGGGCTGGGGCGGGACCTCGTGGCGGCGGCGCTGCGGCTCGCCGACGAGCCGGTGTGGGCCCAGGTGTCGCCGGGGAACGCCCGCAGTCTGCGGGCGTTCCTGGCGGCCGGTTACCGCCCGGTGGGGGCGGAGGCGCTGCTCAGTGCCAGGGCACGTGGTGCTGCTCAGTGCCAGGGCACATAGTGCGGGTTGCTCCGGCAGTCGCTCATGATCTCGGTCTTGGTCGTCTTGTCGACCGGGCAGACGCCGATGATGTAGGTCCGCTGGATGCCGCCGGGGAAGGCGACCTCCACCTGGTCGGCCCACTTGTGGGTGTCGCCGATGGTCTTGTTCACGTCGACGCCGCCCGGAGCGTCGATGTAGTAGTTGTAGCCGGACTTGTACCAGGTCTTGTACAGGTCGTGGTCGTAGGTCGTGGAGACGTACGGCGAGGGCTGGTTGACGAGGACGTACTTCTCGACGTCGTACTGCCCGTTCACCACGTCCTTGGGCCTGAAGCCCTCCTCGAAGACGACGGACGGGGCGCGGCTGTCGCTGCGGTACAGGGTGCCGCAGGTGGTGCGCCACACCGGCTTCGGCGTGATCCGGTCGACGTCGACGCGGCGGTCGGCGGCGGCCTTGATCCGGTCCTCGAACTGGGGGCAGGCCGGGGCGGCCTGGGCGGCGGCCCGGGCGGGCGCCTTCGCGGGGGCCGGGGCGGCCGGGGCCGCGGCCGCGGTGGCGAGGACGGCGGCGAGGGAGAGGGCGGCGGCAGTGGCGCGGCGCCGTGGGCGAATGCTGGTCATGGGGTGACGATCCCGGTTCCAAGGCCCTGGAGCCGGGATCGTCACCCCTTCGGGGGCGTGTCCAACTGAGCGTGTTTCAGCGGAAGATGCCGGTGTGCCCGAGGGAGTAGCGGCCCGGCTGCGGATAGACGGCGAGTCCGTGCGGGCCGTTGCCGACCTTGATGCGGGCCAGCTGGGTGCCGGTGCGGGTGTCGATGGCGTACACCTCGGAGTTGTAGCGGCCGGACAGCCACAGCACCTTGCCGTCCGCGGAGACGCCGCCCATGTCGGGGCTGCCGCCGCCGGGCAGATGCCATTTCCCGGTGAGCCGGTCATGGCCGAAGTCGAAGAGGGAGATGGTGCCTTCGCCCCGGTTGGAGACGTACATCACGCGGGAGTCGCGGCTGACGTACAGTCCGTGGGCGCCCTTGCCGGTGGCCAGGAACCGCGGCTTGTCGAAGGTGTCGCCGTTCAGGATCCACAGCCCGTTGGCCTTCATGTCGGCGATGTAGAACAGCTTGCCGTCGGGCGACATCTTGACGTCCTGGGGCATCGCGCCCTGGAACGGCAGTTTCTGCTGCGCGACCACCTGCATCCGCGCCGTGTCGACCTTCAGCAGTTCGCCGCTGAACTCGCAGGAGACGATGAAGTAGCGGCCGTCGAGGGAGAAGTCGGCGTGGTTGACGCCGTAGCAGCTGACCGGGACGGTCTTGGCGGTCTTCATGGTGTGCGCGTCGCGGAAGACCAGTTGGCGGTCGAGGGAGGCCATGACGATCGCGTACTTGCCGTCGGGTGTGAAGTAGAGGTTGTACGGGTCGTGCACGGGGACCGGTGTGCCCGCCTTCCCGGTCCTGGGGTCGATGGGGGTCAGGGAGTTGCCCCGGTCGTTGTTGACCCACAGCGTCTTCAGGTCCCAGGAGGGGACGACGTGCTGGGGCTGGACGCCGACCGGGATCGTCTCGATGACCTTGTATGTCTTCGGGTCGATCACGGTGACGGTGTTGGAGTTGGTGTTGGGGACGTAGACCCGGGACGGGAAGTCCTTGACCGCCGGGGAGAACAGGCCGGGGCGGTCGGCGGCGTAGACGTCCTTCGGGTCGAGCACGGGCGGCATGCCGGGCAGCCCGTCGCCCTGCCGCCGCATCGGCCGGTCGGGGACGGGCACCTTGCTGGCGATCGCCGTGTCCGTGCGCTGCTCGGTCGCGCTGTCGCAGGCGGACAACAGGCTCAGGGCGGACAGGGCGGCACCGGCGGCCAGGACGCGGGCGGCGAGGGTGGGTTGCATCAGCTCAGCAGCTCCGTGGTGGTGACCGCGTGCAGTCCGCGGCGGTCGAGTTCTTGCAGGACGTCGGGGAAGGAGGTCACCGTGTCCGGGTAGCCGAAGTGCAGGCTGACCACTGATCCGCCGGTGACCTCGGCGAGGACCTTGCGGGTGACGGCGGGTGCGCCCGGGCTGGTGTAGTCGAGCGAGTCGACGTCGTACGACAGCACGTGCGGGTAGCCGGCGGCGCGGGCCAGCCGTTCGACCAGCGGGGAGGCGGTCTGGGCCCGGGACGGGCGGAACCAGCTGCCGATCGAACCGGTGAGCCGTTTCAGCCGGTCCGCGCAGCCGGTGATCTCGGCGCGGGCGTCGGGCTCGGACATGGTGTTGATCGAGATGTGCCGCTGGGTGTGGTTGCCGAGGTCGTGGCCGCCGTCGAGAATGCGGCGGGCCATCTCCGGGTGCTCGTCCAGCCAACTGCCGACGGCGAGCACGGTGACGCGGGCGCCGCGCCGTTCGGCCTCGGTGAGCAGGGCGTGGGCGAGCGCCGGGTCGCCCTGGCCGTGGAAGGTGAGGGCGACTCGCGGGTGGTCGCGCGGGCCGTGGGCGATCTGGGCGGGCTGCCGGGGGAAGGCCCGGGGTGCGGGGGCGGTGCGGGGCGTGGCCTTCGCGGGGCCGGGCGAAGGGGTGGCGGTCGTGGTGGGGCGTGGGTGTGCGGGCTGTCCGGAGCCCGCGGCGGACGCGCACCCGGCGGCGAGGACGCCGCCGGTGACGAGCCCGGCACCCGCGCGCAGCGCCCCGCGGCGGTCGGTCGTGGTCACGTGCACCATTTAAGAGGCGTGCGGTATGAAAAACGCCGATTGCGCCCAACGAGGGACAGTTGTCCGGGTCGCACCGCACTGCGCTCCGCCCACGGGCGGTGGTGGGCAGGCCGCACTGCGACCCGCCCACCGGCGGTGGCGACCGCGCCGCACTGCACTCCCCCACCCGCCATGGCGGACGCGCCGTCAGCGGTCGACCACCCGCGAGCGCGAGCATGCCGCACTGCACCCCGCCCACCGGCGGTGGCGGACGCGCCGCACCATGCTTCACCCACGCGCGGTGGCGGGCCTGCTTCACTACGCCCCACCCACCGGCAGTGGCGGGCGTGCCGTCAGCGGTCGGCCACCCCCCGCGGCGGTGGGCGTGCCGCACTGCACCCCGCCCACCGGCGGTGGCGACCGCGCCGCACCACGCTCCCCCACCCCCGCCATGGCGGACGCGCCGTCAGCGGTCGGCCACGCGCATTTCGAACCAGGTCGTCTTGCCGCGCGGCAGCAGGTCCACGCCCCATCGGTCGGACAGCTTGTCCACGAGGAACAGGCCTCGGCCGCTGATGTCCAGTTCCCGGACCGGCATCAGACAGGGCAGGCCGCGGGAGGGATCGCGGATCTCGACCCGGATCCAGCCGCGGCGGCGGCGCATGCGCAGGCCGAAGACGCGCGCGCCCGTGTGACGCACGGCGTTGCCGACGAGTTCCGAGACGAGCAGGACGGCGTCCTCGGTCAGCTTCGGGGTGAGCCCCCACTGGCGCAGGACGACGACCTGGGCGAGTCGGCGCGCGGTGGCCGCCGACTCGGGGCGGGACGACAGCGGGACCTCGGTCTCGGCGGGATTGCCGAACAAGTCGAGTGCCTTGAGCGCCTGTTCGTCCTCGACCGCAGGCGACCAGCGCGCCGTGGTCGCACGGCCGTGTCCCCGCGGCTGATCGATGCCCTCCAGCCCCGCCATGCCCCCATCATGGCCGCCGTGGCAGCCGTCCGTGGCCGTTCCACCGGAATACACCCCTGGAGAACTTCCCGTTTCCGACATTCGTTCGGCATATGCCAAGGACATTTCAGGGCTGGTGGCAGCCCGGTTGACCTGCGGAGACGATTCACTCCCGGGCAAGAGACATGCCTCCTCGACAAGGCAGGCTTAAGGCTGTCTTAAGCCTGCCATAACCCGCCCCGCCGAGGGACCCGGATGAGACATCGCGTCAACTGCAAGTGTTACCGCGGGAAATCCTCAGAGGAACCTGGCCTTGCCCGGACCGTCCTCCACAAAGCTGCGCATGCCCCGCTCGCGGTCCTCGGTGGCGAACAGCCCCGCGAACCATGTCCGTTCGACGGCGAGCCCGGTGTCGAGGTCCGCCTCAAGGCCGGTGTCGATCGACTCCTTCGCCGCGCGCAGCGCGATCGCCGGTCCCTGCGCCAGCCTCGCGGCCCAGGCGTACGCCTCGGCGTAGACATCGGCGGCCGGGACGACCCGGTCCACCAGGCCGATGGCCAGCGCCTCGTCGGCCCTCACCTGACGGCCGGTGAAGATGAGGTCCTTGGCCTTGGCGGGGCCGACCAGCCGCGGCAGCCGCTGGGTGCCGCCGGCGCCCGGGATCAGGCCGAGCAGGATCTCCGGCTGGCCCAGCTTGGCGTTGTCCGCGGCGATGCGGTGGTCCGCGCACAGCGCCAACTCACAGCCCCCGCCGAGCGCGTACCCGGTGATGGCGGCGACCACCGGCTTGGGGATGCGGGCCACGGCGGTGAAGGAGTCCTGCAAGCCACGGGCGCGCAGGACCATCGCGGCGTGGTCCATGGCCCGCATCTCCTTGATGTCCGCGCCCGCCGCGAACACCTTTTCGCCGCCGTAGAGCACCACGGCGCGCACATCGTCGCGGCGCGTGACCTCCTCGGCAAGCTCCTTGATCCGGTCCTGCACGGCGATGTCCAGCGCGTTCATCGGCGGGCGGTCGAGCCGCAGCGTGCCGACGCCTTCGGCGACTTCGAGATGTACGGTCATGCTCCGCAGGTTAGCGGGCGTTCACGCGCCGGGGGACGGCCGGTGCGCGACCGGCTGCCGCCCGCGGCCGGTAGCCACCCGTGACCGGCTGCCGCCCGCGGCCGGCTGCCGACCACCACGCGGTGGAGCCGCGTATCGATACGGCCCCGCCCCCCGAGCGGGCGTGGGGCTTCGGCCCTACGCCTTCCACTTCTCCCAGGACATGTTCCAGCCGTTGAGCCCGTTGTCCGGGGCCACCGTGCGGTCGTCGGAGTTCTTGACGACCACCACGTCGCCGATCATCGAGTGGTTGAAGAACCAGGCCGCCGGGACGCTCCCGTCCCCGCCACCGCGCACATCGCGCAGGCCCACGCAGCCGTGGCTGGCGTTGTAGTTGCCGAAGGCGCCGCCACCCCAGTAGTTACCGTGGACGAAGGTGCCCGAGGTGGTCAGGCGGATGGCGTGCGGCACGTCCTTGATGTCGTACTCGCCGCCGTAGCCGACGGTCTCGCCGTTCATCCGGGTCACCGTGAGCTTCTCGCTCATGACCATCCGGCCGTTCCAGGTGTCGTAGCCGGGCTTGCCGGTGGTGACCGGGATGGTCTTGATGACCTTGCCGTCCTGGGTGACCTTCATCGTGTGCTTCCTGGCGTCCACGACGGAGACCTGGTCGCGGCCGATGGTGAACCTCACGGTCCTGGTCTGCTTGCCGTAGACGCCCGGCCGGCCCTCGACGCCGTCGAGGTCGAGCCGGACGGTGACCTTCGTGCCCGCCTTCCAGTAGTTCTCGGGGCGGAAGTCCAGACGGTCGTTGCCGAACCAGTGGCCCTCGACGTCGACGGCCGGCTCGGTCGTGATGCTGATGGCCTTCTCGACGTCCTCGGGGTGCGTGATGCCCCGGGTGAAGCGGAGCGAGAACGGCATTCCCACGCCGACCGTGGAGCCGTCCTCGGGGGTGAAGGAGCCGACGAAGGTGTTCCGCGGTGTCAGCGTGGTGAAGCCGGAGTCCTCGGCGGCCTCGCGGCCCTCGGAGTCCTTGGCGACCGCGTGCACCGAGTACGTGGTGGCGGCGGCCAGATGGGTGGCGGGCGTCCACCGGGTGCCCCCACCGGTGATCGTGCCGTCGACCGTCCTGCCCTTGGCGTCCTTGACGACGACCTCGGTCAGCTTGCCCTTGGCCGCCGCGACCTTCAGGGCCCCGCTGGTGCCGACCGACCTGGCGCCGTCCTCGGGGGCGATGGTGACGACGGCCTGCGACTGCTTGCTCGCTTGCGTCGAGGAGTCCTTGCCCTTGCCGTCCCGGGAACCGGGCCCTGAGTCCGTCCCTGAACCACCGCACGCGGTGACGGCCATGAGCAGGACGCCGGCTATGAGCGCCGGCAGTCCCGCCCGCCGCCGTCCACCGCCCCTCTTGTCCGTCCGCCGCCGCGCGTCAACCGACGCCCCCGATATCGGCCGCACGTTCAACTCTGCTCCCCTCGCCGGGCCCGGTCAGGCCCCCGCCCCGGTGCGTCCGCGCGCACTCTGGCGCATAGTAACCGCAGGGATTTGAGCTGTGTGTCCGGCAAAGGTCACCGTTCCGTCGCAACTTCCGCCGGTACCGTTCCGTCGCAACTTCCGCCGGTCGCGACCACCTTGTCGGCCGTCCCGACCGGCCTGCGCACCCCGTCAGGTGACCGCGCCGCCCGCCTTCCACTCCTTCCACCCCATGTTCCATCCGCTCAGCCCGTTGTCGGGCGAGACCGTCTTGTCATTGCTGTTGACCACCTCGACGACGTCACCGATGAGGCTGCGGTCGAAGAACCAGCCCGCGGGCGTGCGCGAACTGCCGCCCTGGACATCCCTCAGCCCCACGCAGCCGTGGCTGACGTTGGACTCCCCGGGGGCGTCCGGAGCCCAGTAGTTGCCGTGCAGATAGGTGCCGGTGTCGGTGAGCTTCATGGCGTGCGGGACGTCGGGGATGTCGTACTCGCCGCCGAAACCGACCGTCTGGCCGTTCATGCGGGTCACCTCGTACATCTCCATGACCACCATCTTCCCGTTGTAGGTGGTGGTCTCCGGGGCCCCGGCCGTGATCGGCACGGTGGACGGCGGTTCGCCCTCGCGCCGCACCTCCATGGTGTGCGCCGCCGCGTCGACCAGCGAGACCTGGCTGCGTCCGACGGTGAACTCGACCGTCTTGCGCTGCAGTCCGTAGACGCCGCGCGCCCCTTCGACATCGCGCAGCGCCAGATCGACGGTGACCTTGGTGCCGGGCTTCCAGTACCGCTCGGGGCGGAAGTCGAGACGGTCCTTGCCGAACCAGTGCGGGCGGATTTCGACGGCGGGCTTCGCCGTGACGCGGACGGCGCGTTCGACGGCGGCGCGGTCGGTGATCTCCCGGTTGAAGCTCAGCGAGACGATCATCCCGGTGCCCACGGTGGAGCGGTTCTCCGGGGTGACGTACGCGATGAACCGCTCTGCCGGGACCTGGGTGGTGAACTCGGTGTGCCGGGCCGCGCGGCGTCCGTGCCCGTCCAGGGACACCACGTCCACCGTGTACTTGGCGGCGAGCGCCAGCGTCGGCTTGTCGGGCTCCCAGACCATGCCGTCGCCGGAGATGTGCCCGGCGACCGGGGTGTCCTGGGCGTCCTGGTGCTTGACCACGCGCACCGATTCCAGACGTCCGCTCGCCACCCGTACCCGCAGCCGGTCACCGGGGCGCACGTTCTTGCCACCGTCGTCCGGGACGACGCGGATGGCCTCCTCGGGGGTCGGCGGCTTGCCGAACAATCGGTCGATGCCGAGGTCGTGCGCGCCACCAGAGGTGCAGCCGGCGGCACCCGCCAGCAGCCCTGCCCATGTCAACACCGCGGCCAGTGCGGCCGTCACGCGCCGTGCGCGCCTTTGTCCATGCCTCACATGTGACTCAACGACGGCCACGCCCTGGGGAAACGTGAGTGCGACGCACGCTCTGGGCAGAACAGGGGGGAGGACGACGAGATGGGAGCCGCCGCGCCCGCGCGTGCCGCCGCGGGTGCGCCGTGTCATACGGGCCGGTGCGCCGTGGCCCCGGGGGTTGGGCGCGCTGTGGACCCGGAGGTCGGGCGCGCCCGGCCGATGGCGCGGGCCGGGTGCGCGCCGTGGCGGACGAGCCGACGCAGAGGGGCCGACAGGGTGACGAGCGCAGCCGAGCAGCGGGCAGCGGCTCAGGAGCGGGCCGGTCAGGGCGGCCGGCCGGCCGCCGCGACGAGCGGTGCCCGGCGGTCGGAGCCGCCCGCCCCTGCCGTCTGGCCGGGCGCCCCCACGCCCCTCGGGGCCCGCTACCGGCCCTCCGCCGACGGGGCCACCGGGACCGCCGGAACCGCCGGAACTGCCGGGACAGCCGGAACCGCCGGAACCGCCGGGACCAACTTCGCGCTCTGGGCGGGCGGGGCGGAGGCGGTCGAGCTATGCCTCTTCGACGACGCCGGCCGGGAGACACGGGTGCGGCTGACCGAGCAGACGCACGGGATATGGCACGGCTTCGTACCGGACGTGCGGCCCGGCCGGCGCTACGGCTACCGGGTGCACGGCCGCTGGGACCCGTGGACCGGCGCCCGGTGGAACCCGGCCAAGCTGCTGCTGGATCCGTACGCCCGCGCGGTGGACGGCGACTACGCCTCCTTCGGACTGTCGCCCGAGCTGTACGGGCATGTGCGGGACTGGCCGGAGCAGCAGGTCGCCGACACCGTGCGCGACGACCGGGACTCGGCGCCGTTCGTCCCCAAGGGCGTCGTCGTCCACGATGACGACGACTGGGCCGACGACCGCCGGCCCAAAACGCCGTGGGCGGACTCGGTGATCTACGAGCTGCATGTGCGCGGCTTCACCCGGCTGCACCCGGGCATCCCCGAGGAACTGCGCGGCACCTACGCCGGGCTGGCCCATCCGGCGGCGGTCGAGCACCTGGTGCGGCTGGGCGTGACCGCCGTGGAACTGCTGCCCGTGCACCAGTTCGCGCACGAGGACCATCTGCTGCGCCGTGGCCTCGGGAACTACTGGGGCTACAACTCGATCGGCTACTTCGCCCCGCACGGGGCCTACGCCGCCTCCGGTACCACCGGCGAGCAGGTCGGCGAGTTCAAACGCATGGTCCGCGCCCTGCACGCGGCCGGCATCGAGGTCATCCTCGACGTGGTCTACAACCACACCGCGGAGGCCGGCGAGCTGGGCCCGACGCTCTCGCTCAAGGGCATCGACAACCGCGGCTACTACCGTCTCCAGGACGACGCCCGCCGGTACGCCGACTACACCGGCTGCGGCAACACCCTGCATGTCATCCAGCCGCAGGTGCTGCGCCTGATCACCGACTCGCTGCGCTACTGGGTGACGGAGATGGGCGTGGACGGCTTCCGGTTCGACCTGGCGGCGGCGCTGGCCCGCTCGATGCACGACGTCGACATGCTCTCCCCGTTCCTCGCGGTGATCGCCCAGGACCCGGTGCTGCGCCGGGTCAAGCTCATCGCCGAGCCCTGGGACATCGGCTCGGGCGGCTACCAGGTCGGCGCCTTCCCACCGCTGTGGACGGAGTGGAACGACCGCTATCGGGGCGCCGTCCGCGACTTCTGGCGCGGCGCGCTGCCCGACGTGCGCGACCTCGGCTACCGCCTGTCGGGCTCCAGCGACCTGTACGCCTGGGGCGGCCGCCGCCCCTACGCCTCGGTCAACTTCGTCACCGCGCACGACGGTTTCACCCTGCGCGACCTGGTGTCCTACGAGAGCAAGCACAACGAGGCGAACGGCGAGCAGGGCCGGGACGGCTCCGACGACAACCGCTCGTGGAACTGCGGGGCCGAGGGCGAGACGGACGAGGAGCGGATCCGGGCGCTGCGGCGCCGACAGATGCGCAACCTGCTCAGCACACTGCTGCTGTCCACGGGGGTGCCGATGCTGGTGGCCGGCGACGAACTGGGCCGCACCCAGCGCGGCAACAACAACGCCTACTGCCAGGACAACGAGATCAGTTGGCTGGACTGGTCGCTGCTGGCGGAACCCGGCTGGCGGGCCCTGTTCGAGCTGACGTCCCGTCTGGTCGCCCTGCGCCACCGGCATCCGGTGCTGCGCCGCCGCGCGTTCTTCTCCGGGCGCGCCCATTCGGCGGACGGTCTGCGCGATCTGGCCTGGTTCAGCTCGCGGGGCGAGGAGATGACCGAGGGCGACTGGTACGCCCCGTCCGCCTCGCTCGGCATGTACCTCTCGGGGCGTGATATTCCGGGCCGCGACGAGCGGGGCGCGCCGGTCCTGGACGACAGCTTCCTCGCCGTGCTGCACGCCGGGGACCGCCCGGCGCCCTTCGTCCTGCCCGGCCCGCCGTGGGCGGATCGCTACGAGGTCGTCGTCGACACGTCCCGGGAGGACCAGGCGGCGGCACCGGGGGTGGTGCACCGGGCGGGCACGACGATCACGGCGCCGGAGCGGACGGTGTTGCTGCTGCGCGTGCGGTGAGCTCCGCTGGTTGAGCCGTTGTGCGCCGTTTCGTGTGCGGAGCGTCGTTCGTGTGCTGCGCCGTCGTGGCTTGTCGCGCAGTTCCCCGCGCCCCTACAGGGCGCATCCGTGCGCCCCACCGTGCCACCGGGTGCTGCGCGGAGCGAACGCGCTGGTCGTAGGAGCAGTGGCGGAGGGGAGCCCGGCTGAAACTCGGTGGGCGTTGTCCGTGTCGATCCGTAGGCTCCGTGTGATGCCCACGACACATGCACCCGCCAAGGACCGTCCCGACCGTTCCGCCGTGCGCACCCTGCTGCGGCTGTGGCCCTATGTACGCCCGGTGCGGGCGCGGCTGTTCACCGCCGCGTTCGTCGCGATCGTCGCCTCCTGTGCGGGGCTGGTGATTCCGCTGGTCCTGAAGTGGATGGTGGACGGGCCGGTCGCCGACCGGGATGCGGCGGGCGTGTGGCTGGGCGCGCTGTACCTGCTGTTGCTCGGGGTCGCGGAGGCGGGGCTGTTCGGGTTGCGGCGGTGGCTGGTGGCCCGGCCGCTGTCGCACGTCGAGGCGGAGATGCGGGCGGAACTGTACGGGCATCTGCAACGGCTGCCGGTGGCCTTCCACGACCGCTGGGCCTCGGGCCAGTTGCTCTCCCGGGGCACCACCGATCTGATGCTGCTGCGCCTGTTCCTCGCCTTCCCGTTGACGTTCCTGCTGGTCAACGGCGTGACCATACTGGTCGGCGTGGCGATCATGGTGTCCCAGGACTGGCTGCTGGGGCTGGTCGTCCTCGGGCCCGCGGTGCCCGTGATGTGGACCTGCGTGGTCTTCGAACGGCGGTACGCCCATGTGGCGCGGCTCGCTCAGGACCAGGTCGGCGACCTGACGACGGTCGTCGAGGAGAGCGTGCTCGGCATCCGCATCATCAAGGGGTTCGGCCGGCACCGCAGTCAGGCGCGGGCGTTCCGGGAGCTGTCGGGGACGCTGCGCGGCACGGAACTGCGCAAGGCGCGGCTGCTGGCGACGATCTGGGCCGTCATCGTGACGCTGCCGGAGGTCGCGATCGGGGCGGCGCTGGTGCTGGGGACCGTGCGGGTGGCGGACGGGGAGCTGTCCGCGGGGACGCTGGTCGCCTTTCTGAGCACGGCGCTCGCGCTGCGCTGGCCGGTGGACTCGATCGGGTTCCTGCTCGCGATGACGCAGGAGGCGGCGACGGCGACGGAACGGTACTTCGAGGTTCGGGACGCGCGGGTGGAGGACCCGGAGGGGTCCGGCGGTCCACACCGAGAGCCCGGGCCCGCAGCGGGCGGACTCCGCTTCCACGGCGTCCGGTTCCGCTATCCCGACGCCCCGCCCGGCTCCCCGCCCACCCTCGACGGCATCGACCTCCACATCCGTCCCGGCGAGTCCATGGCCCTGGTCGGGGCGACCGGCAGCGGGAAGACCACCCTCACGGCGCTCATCCCCCGGCTGCACGAGATCACCTCCGGGCGGATCACGCTGGACGGGCGGGACATCACCGCCATGCCCCGCGAGGAACTGCGGGCGAAGGTGGCCGTCGCATTCGAGGAACCGACGCTGTTCTCCGCGTCCGTCGGGGAGAACGTGCTCATGGGCGGCGACGGGAGCGTCGGCCGGCCGGACCTGGAGCGGGCGCTGTCGGTCGCGCAGGCCGAGTTCGCGCACGCCCTGCCGCAGGGCACGGACACCCGGGTCGGCGAGCAGGGGCTGAGCCTGTCCGGCGGACAGCGGCAGCGGCTCGCGCTCGCCCGGGCGGTGGTGGGTCGGCCGAGCTTCCTCGTGCTGGACGACCCGCTGTCCGCCCTCGACGTGCACACCGAGGCCGCCGTGGAGGCCGCGCTGCGCCGGGTCCTCGTGGACACCACCGCGCTCATCGTGGCCCACCGTCCCTCGACGGTGCTGCTCGCCGACCGCGTCGCGCTGCTCTCACGGGGCCGCATCGCCGCGGTCGGCACCCACCACGAACTGCTCCGCGACAACCCGGAGTACGCCCATCTGATGTCCGGCGAACAGCGCGAGGACGGCGCAGGCGGACGGGTCGGCGAGCCCCCGAAGGCGCAGGCCGGGGAACGGACCGGAGGCGATACCGGGCAGGAAACCGGCCAACCTCCCGAAAACCCACCCGAGCCACAGACCGACCAACGGGCAGACGACCAGACCGGGGACCGGGCCGGAGAACAGGCCCCGGAGCAGGCCGGGGACCGGTCCGGAGAGCAGGCCGACCGGCGGGCAGGAGAACGAACCGAGCCCCAGGCCGCAGAACAGGCCGACGGACAGGCCGGCGAGCAAACCAAGGACCAGGCCGACGGACGAACCAAGGACCAGGCCAGAGACCAGGCCGGGGGCCGGGTCGGTGGGCCCGAGTCCCGTGGTGCGTCGGTCGGGGAAGCGGAGGACGCACGATGACCGCTCCCGCCTCGTCGGCGCCCCCGCCCGCCGCCTCCGTGTCCCCGCCGGACCCGGATGACGCTCCGCTCCGGTCGCAGGACGTCGGGGATCCCTTCGACCAGGACGTGCTGCCCACGCCGCCCGGTGCCACGGCCGCCCTGCTGCGCGCGCTGCTCGCCCCGATGAAGGCCCGTGTCGCCGTCACCACGCTGCTGCTGCTGTTCCAGCAGGCCGCCGTGCAGGCCGGTCCGCTGCTGGTGGCGTACGCCATCGACAGCGCCGTACCGGCGCTGCGTCGGGACGACCACGGCCCGCTGATCGCGGTCGGCGTCGGCTATCTGCTGTGCGCGCTGCTCTCCGGCGGCCTCCAGTTCGCGTTCATCGAGGCGTCCGCGCGCGTCAACCAGGACGTGCTGCTCGATCTGCGCGGCCGCATCTTCCGGCACGCGCAGGCGCTCAGCGTCGACTTCCACGAGCGGTACACCTCGGGCCGGCTCATCTCACGCTCCACCACGGACGTGGAGTCGCTGCGCGAACTGCTCAGCGAGGGGCTCCAGGAACTCGTCACGGTGATCCTGTCCTTCGTCTACATCTCCGCGATGCTGCTCTGGCTCGACCTGGGCCTCGGCACGGTCGCGGTGGCCTCCTTCGTACCGCTGTACCTGCTCGTACGGCTCTACCAGCGACGCGCGGGGCGGGCGTTCCGGCTCCGGTCCACGGCCATCGCGGCGGTGATCGTGAAGTTCGTGGAGACGATGAACGGCATCCGTCCGGTACGTGCCTTCCGCCGGGAGGCGGCGAACGACGCCGAGTTCCGCGTCCTCAACCGGCGCCACGAGCGGACGAACGGCGACGCCCTGCTGGAGATGGCCCGCTATGTCGTCGGCTCCCGACTGGTCGCCAACACGGCGGTCGCGGCGATCGTGCTGTGGGGCGCCCAGCGGGTGGTGTCCGGCTCGCTGGCGCTCGGCGTGCTGGCGGCCGCGGTGCTGTATCTGCGCCGCCTGTACGACCCCATCGACCGGCTGGGCATGTTCCTCAACTCCTACCAGTCGGCCGCCGCCTCGCTGGAGAAGATCGCGGGCCTGCTGGCGCAGACCCCGTCGGTGCCGGAGCCGACCGCGCCCCGTCCGCTGCCGGCCCCGGCGACCGCCGACCAACCCGGCCGCGAGGTCGTCTTCGACGGCGTCCGGTTCGCCTACCGCACCGGCGGCGAGGTGCTGCCCCGCTTCGACCTCACGATTCCGGCTGGTCAGACGGTCGCCGTGGTCGGTTCGACGGGCGCGGGCAAGTCGACGCTGGCCAAGCTGCTCGCCCGGTTCTACGACCCCTCCGACGGCCGGGTCCTGCTCGACGGCGTGGACCTGCGGGAGCTGTCCTCGCCCGAGTTGCGCCGCGGGGTGGTGATGGTGACGCAGGAGGCGTTCCTGTTCTCGGGCACGGTGGCCGAGAACATCGCCATCGGCCGCCCGGAGGCCACCCGTGCGGAGATCGAGCGGGCGGCGAAGGCGATCGGGGCGCACGAGTTCATCGACGCGCTGCCGGACGGATACGACACGGACGTACGCAAGCGGGGCGGCCGTATCTCGGCCGGTCAGCGTCAACTGGTCGGCTTCGCACGGGCGTTGCTCGCCGATCCGGCGGTGCTGATCCTCGACGAGGCGACCAGTTCGCTGGACGTGCCCGGGGAGCGGGCGGTGCAGCGGGCCATGTCGACGGTGCTGCGGGGCCGTACGGCCGTGGTGATCGCGCACCGGCTGTCGACCGTGGAAATCGCCGACCGGGTGCTGGTCATGGAGCACGGCCGGATCGTCGAGGACGGCGGTCCCGACGAACTGATCGCCGGGACGGGCCGGTTCGCGGACCTGCACCGGGCCTGGCGGGACAGCCTGGCGTAGCACGCCGTATGTAGGTTCCGCATTCTGACGGACACTGACCATGTGAAATGGACAGCGATTGGGCACTTTCGCCATTCTGCGGGCACTGGCTGCGGTGAGTAACTACGGTCGTCCGTACGGTGGTTCAGAGTCCCGACTGAGTGCACGGTCAACTGGTCGCTGCGGTGAGCCAACCGGTCCTGCTCGGTTGATCACGTGCTTGAGGAAAACAGGTCCAAGCCTGCGCGCATGGTTGGTGTCTTCGAATCGCTCCGTTCCAGCGGGACAACCCGCAGGCGCTCACCGGGCCGAACGGCTACGACAGCCAGGCGTGATGTCAAGTCCTTATGAAATACGGCTGACTCGGACTCCGTTCCCGGTCCGGATTTCTCGATCCGAAGGGAACAGACAGCCTTGCTCACCAGAAGTTCGTACAGGCGGACGAGTTCGTCTCCGTCCTCATCATCGCGGTGGCCGGTGAAGACTCTGGATTCGGATTCCGAGAGCACTACCACCGAGGCGTCGGACAGGATGTTCTCGGCCGCGGACGGGGTCTCCCGCTCGAAGCCGACGATCTCCCCGGAGAGATGTTCCGCGTCTGTCCAACGGTGGTCTTCTCCCTTGAGGGAGTAGTACACCTCGCTGGCAACGAACCCGTCGTCCCTGCGGTGGAGAAGGAGGACGAACCCGAGGTCACCGTCGATCCAGACGTCGACGGCGACGGGGCCCTCGCCGAGGTCCGGCAGGTGCGTGTCCGGAAGCTCGCCGCCCGGAGTGCGCGGTCCTTGGTCGAGCGCTGCAGCCGCGATATCGGCCATGGGTTTCTTCATGTGTTCGGCCTTGGTGAAGGGTGTGTTGAAGTGGCGGATGGGTGCGGCGCACCCAGAGTCGGGTGCGCCGCGTTTCCATCCGGTCACAGGTGCTGTGTCAGGTCATCTCGCCCTGCAGGATGACACCATGTCGGCCACGAAGCCCCTCCAGCCGAAGACGGCCACGGCGCCGTACGTCCAGACGATGGTTCCCGGTTTGACCTGGACGTTGTAATGCACGGCCCAGGACAGCTTGAGCGGGTTCATCCAGGAGCCCTTGGACTGGAGCTTGACCAGCTTTCCTCGCTTTCCCGCCGAGCCAGCCGTAGCGCGTGGTGGTCTGGCCGGTGCGCGGGTTGCCGTACTCGTCCGAGTCGAACGCGAGGGGAGCCTCACCGGCGTCCAGCGGGAGTTGCAGGGCGACGTCGCCATGGAGGTTGGTCAGTTGGAGGACGACGTGGCCGGTCTTGCCGGTGGCGGCCGTGATGTCTCGTCGATGGGCAACCGCTCTCACCCTCGGTAACCTCCAACACCACCCACCAGACCAAGATTGCGTACCGCCGCCCGACACCGGCATTGCGCACGAAGCCCGGAATTCAGCGTTTCCGCTGAAGCCAGTGCCAACGATCAAGAGGAACCTCACGCAACGGGACGGGAGCATGGATGATCGACGCGTACGAGGATCCAGGGACACCCGACACACGCGGCGGCTGGCGGTTCCTGTGGTGGCTGGTGCGGTGCCAGCCGGGCCGGTCGCTGGCCGGGGCGCTGCTGGCCAGCGTCTGGCTGGTGCTGATGGCGGCGGCACCGTATCTGATGGCCCGGGCGGTCGACGACGGGCTGGTGACGGGTGACCTGGGCGCGCTGGCCGGGTGGACCGTGGTGCTGTTCCTGGTCGGGTCGGTCAACTCATGGCTGAGCATCATGCGCCACCGCACGATGACACGGGTCCGGATGGACGCCAACTTCCGCACGGTCAAGGTGGTCGTCGGGCACGCGGTGCGGCTCGGGGCCGCGCTGCCGCGGCGGGCCGGGGCCGGGGAGATCGTCACGGTCGGCGTCGGTGATGTGCAGACGATCGCCCAGTCGCTGACCGTCGTCGGGCCCGGGGTGGGTGCCGTGGTGGTCTACCTCGTGGTGGCCGGGGTGCTGTTGTCGATCTCGCCGCCGCTGGCCGCGGTGGTGCTGCTCGGGATGCCGGTGATCGCGCTGGTCGGGGGTCCACTGACGGTGCGGTTGCAGGCGGCGGAGACCGGGTACCGGGAGCGGCAGGGCGTGCTGACCGCGCGCATCGGCGATCTGGCGGGCGGGCTGCGGGTCCTCAACGGCCTCGGCGGCAAGGGGCTGTTCGCGGACGCGTTCCGGCGCGACTCGCAGCGGCTGCGGGCGCAGGGCTACCGGGTGGGCACGGTGGCCAGCTGGGTGCAGGCGCTCGGAGTGGGTCTGCCGACCCTGTTCCTTGCGGTGGTGACCTGGCTCGCGGCCCGGATGGCCGCCGAGGGTGAGCTGAGCGTCGGCGAGTTGGTGGCGGTGTACGGCTATGTCGCCGTGCTGGTGGGTCCGGTGGCCTTCTTCCTGGAGATGGGCTACCAGCTCAGCCGGGGCGTGGTGGCCGCGCGCCGGGTCGTGGCGCTGCTGCGGCTCGCCCCGGAGCCGGACGAGGGGACCCGTGCCGCACCGGCGGAGCCGGCCGCGCTGGTCGATCCCGAGTCGGGGGTGCGGGTGCCGCCGGGGCGGCTGACCGCGCTGGTCGGTGCCCGGCCCGCGGACTGCGCGGCCGTGGTCGACCGCCTCGGCCGTTTCGCACCAACCGCCGTCACCTGGGGCGGGGTACGGCTCGACACGATCCCGCTGGCCGAGGTGCGGGCCCGGATCCTGGTCTGCGACAACGAGGCCGACCTGTTCGCGGGGACGCTGCGGGAGGTGGTGGCCGGGCACCGGGAGTGCGACGACGCGGCGCTGGGGCGGGCGGTGCACGCGGCCGCCGCCGACGACATCGTGCAGGGCCTGCCGGACGGGCCGGACTCGGCGGTGTCCGCGCAGGGCCGCAGCCTGTCGGGCGGCCAGCGTCAGCGGGTGCGGCTGGTCCGGGCGTTGCTGGCGGAACCGGAGGTGCTGCTCGCGGTGGAGCCGACGTCGGCGCTGGACGCGCATACGGAGGCCACGGTCGCCCGTCGGCTGCGGGCCGCGCGCGCGGGCCGCACCACGGTGGTGACCACGACCTCCCCGCTGATGCTGGACCGCGCGGACACCGTGCACTATCTGGTGGACGGCAAGGTCGCGGCCACCGGAAGCCACCGCCGACTGCTCGCGGACGAGCCCGGCTACCGGGCCCTGGTGGCCCGCGACAACGTCGCCCAGGAGGTGGCGCGGTGACAGCGTCCACGAAGCAACTTCCCCTCGCTGCCCAGGAGGTGGCACGGTGACAGCGTCCGCCGAGCAACTTCCCATCGCCACACGCGCCGAGGTACGCCGGGCGACCGTACGGCTGGTGCGAGCCGACCGGCGGTCCTTCGCCGCCGCACTGCTGCTGAACGCGCTGGCCGCCGCGGCCGGGCTGGCCGGGCCGTGGCTGGTCGGCCGGATCGTGGACGAGGTCAGGGCCGGGGCCGGTGTCGGGGTGGTGGACCGGCTGGCGCTCGGCATCCTGGTGTGCGCGCTGGCCCAGCTGCTGCTGGCCCGCTGGGCCCGGTACGTGGGCTACCGGTTCGGGGAGCGGACGCTGGCCCGGGTCCGCGAGGAGTTCGTCGACCGGGCCCTCGCACTGCCCGCGTCGGCGGTGGAGCGGGCCGGCACCGGTGACCTCACCGCGCGCGGCACCGCTGATGTGGCCACGGTCGGCACAACGCTCCGGGATGTGGGACCCGAGCTGCTGGTCAGCTCCGTCCAGGCGCTGTTCGTACTCGGCGCCGTGATCCTGCTGGACCCGCTGCTGGGCGCGTTCGGGGTACTCGGGATGACCCCGATCTGGTGCGCGCTGCGCTGGTATCTGCGCCGGGCCCGGGACGGCTATCTCGCCGAGGGCGCGACCACCTCGCAGGTCGCGGAGATCGTCGCGTCGACCGCATCCGGGGCCCGGACCGTGGAGGCGTTCCGCCTTCAGGAACGGCGGATCGCGGCGAGCCGGGGCACGCTGGAGACGTCCCGGCGGACCCGGCTGTACACGCTGTATCTGCGCACGGTGTTCTTCCCGGCCGTCGAGGTGTCGTACACGATCCCGGTGGCGGGGGTGCTGCTGGTCGGTGGGGTGCTGCACGCGCGCGGGGCGGTGGGCCTGGGCGCGGTGGTGGCGGCAGCGCTGTATCTGCGGCAGCTCGCCGAACCGCTGGACCAGATCCTGATGCGGATCGAGCAACTGCAGAGCAGCAACGCGTCGTTCGCCCGGGTGGAGGGGCTGGCCCGGGCGCCGCGTGCGGTGCCGGACGGCGACGCGGCGACCCCGGCGGACGACCGGATCGACGTGTCCGGGGTGCGGTACGCCTACGAGCGGGGCGGGGAGGTGCTGCGCGGGGTCGATCTGACGGTGCGGCCCGGCGAGCGGCTGGCGGTGGTCGGGCCGTCCGGCGCGGGCAAGACCACGCTGAGCCGACTGCTCGCGGGCGTCGACGCGCCGGGGGCGGGCACGGTGTCGGTGGGCGGGGTACCGATCGCGGGTCTGGAACCGGAGCGGCTGCGCCGACAGGTGGTGCTGGTCACCCAGGAGCACCATGTCTTCCTGGGTACGGTCCGGGACAATCTGCGGATCGCCGAACCGGCGGCCACGGACGAGGAGTTGTGGACGGCGCTGGCCGCGGTGGGCGCCGACGCCTGGGTGCGCGAGCTGCCGGACGGCCTCGACTCCCGGCTGGGTCCGGGCGGGACGGCCACCGACGGTTCGCAGGCCCAACAGCTCGCCCTGGCCCGGGTGGTGCTGGCCGACCCGCACACACTGATCCTGGACGAGGCCACGGCCCTGCTGGATCCGGCGACCGCGCGGCACACCGAGCGCGCCCTGGCCGCCGTCCTGGCGGGCCGAACCGTCATCGCCATCGCCCACCGCCTGCACACCGCCCACGACGCGGACCGGGTGGCCGTGATGGAGGAGGGCCGACTCACCGAACTGGGCACGCACGACGAACTGGTGAAGACCGACGGGGCGTACGCGGCACTGTGGCGAACGTGGCACGGAGACGGCACGCCGTGAGCGGCGGGCGGCGCAGACCCACGGGAACGTGAACGGCCGGGCCGCGCAGACCCGGCCGGAACGTAGACGGCCGGGCTGCGCATGCCCACTGAAACGTAGACGGTCGGCCCGCGCAGGCCCGCCAGAACGTAAGCCGTCAGGCCACGCACCCTCCGGTACATGAGCCGTCAAGCCCACGCAGGCCCGCCAGAACGTAAGCAGTCGGGCCACGAAGACCCGACAGAACATGGGCCGTCAGGCCGCGAAGACCCGGCGGAACATGAGCAGTCGGGTCCGCGCAGGCCCCTCCGGAACGTGAGCGATCGGGCCCGCGCAAGCCCCCCGGCCCGGAACCTAAGCCGTCAGGCCCGCGCGAGCCCCCGGAACCCGAGCAGTCGGCCGCGCCGGCCCGCGGGAAGCTGTCGACGGCGGCCGTGCGACGCTCGCCGTCGGCGCCGCGCGAGCAGCTCGGCGAGGCGGTCAGCGAGCAGCTCGGCGAGGCGGTCAGCGAGCAGCTCGGCGAGGCGGTCGGCCAGCCGGTCCGCGGGCCCGGTTCCGACCCCGGGGAACGGTTCGTATACCGAACAGGAACATCCGGTCAACGAACCGATTCCGGCCAAACTTTCGACGCAGCCCTGGCAGGCGATGTGCTCTCCTGCCACTCTTCCCCACAACCGACTCAGCGCACTCCACGGCGCCGCCCCTGGCACCCGAGCCGGCCCTGCACCTGGTTTCGCGGCACGCCCGTTCTGCCCGGACGGCCCGGCCCGGCCTCCGGTTCCCCCGGCCGCACACGACCGCGGCCATGCAGCAGGAGGCAGCGTTGAGAAGCAGTGCACCGCACGGACGCGCCGCGCCGAAATCACCGACCGGGACCCGACGGTCGAGGACCGGAACCCCTGTCCGCGCGGCGTCGACAGGCCCGGCGACCGGAGGCTGACGTCCACGCGAACCGGGCCCGCCCACGACGGGAACGGCACGCCACTTCCGGGCGCGTCCCCCGGGAGCGGCCCGGGTTCACTTGCCCGGGTCCACTTCCCCGCACCGTTTCCCGGACAGCCGCTTTCCGGCCAACATCGCTCCGGGGTCCTGACATGTACACATCCCAGATGTCACTCTTCCTTCACCCGCCGCAGCACACCAAGTTCACCCCTCCCACCGGTCAGCGACCCCGTACTGCCCGGACTCCCCCCACTTGAAGGAGCTTGAGTGAGCCCCCGCTACGCGCGTCACAAGCGCACCACCGTGGCCATCGCCACCGCTGTCGCCGCCAGCACCCTGTTCTCCACCGGCCTGACCACCAGCGCCTCCGCGCAGACCCCGGCCGGGGCCGCCGCCGCGAAGCCGCTCGCCGCCGCCCCGACCGCACTGTCCCCCGCGGCCCGTGGCGAACTGATCCGTCAGGCACGGTCCGACGCCGCCGGGACCGCCCGCGCCATCGGACTCGGCGCCAAGGAGAAGCTGGTCGTCAAGGACGTCGTGAAGGACGTCGACGGCACCGTCCACACCCGCTACGAGCGCACCTACGCGGGCCTGCCGGTGCTCGGCGGCGACCTGGTCGTGCACACCTCCAAGGCCGGCAGAACCGAAGGCGTCACCAAGGCCACGAAGCACGCCATCAAGGTGGCCTCGCTCACGCCGAAGATCGCCTCCGCCAAGGCCGAGAAGCAGGCGCTGACCGCCGCCAAGGCGGCCGGCTCGGCCAAGACCGAGGCGGACGGCGCGCGCAAGGTGATCTGGGCCGGCTCCGGCAAGCCCGTCCTCGCCTACGAGACGATCGTCGGCGGCCTCCAGGACGACAGCACCCCCAACGAGCTGCACGTCATCACCGACGCGGTCACCGGCAAGAAGCTCTACGAGTACCAGGGCATCGAGAACGGCACCGGCAAGACCCTCTACTCGGGCGAGGTCACCCTGGGCACCACGCAGTCGGGGTCGACGTACGAGCTGAACGACACCACGCGCGGCGGCCACAAGACGTACAACCTGGCGCACGGGAGCGACGGCACCGGCACCCTGTTCACCGACGACGACGACGTCTGGGGCACCGGCACCGCCTCCAGCTCCGACACGGACCAGACGGCCGCCGCCGACGCCGCCTACGGGGCCCAGGAGACCTGGGACTTCTACAAGAACACCTTCGGCCGCAACGGCATCAAGGACGACGGCCAGGCCGCCTACTCGCGCGTCCACTACGGCGACGCCTACGTCAACGCCTTCTGGGACGACGGCTGCTTCTGCATGACCTACGGCGACGGCGAGGGCAACACCCACCCGCTGACCGCGCTGGACGTGGCCGGCCACGAGATGAGCCACGGCGTCACCTCCAACACCGCGGGCCTCGAATACTCGGGTGAGTCCGGCGGTCTGAACGAGGCCACCTCCGACATCTTCGGCACCGGCGTGGAGTTCTACGCCGACAACGCCTCCGACGTCGGCGACTACCTCATCGGCGAGAAGATCGACATCAACGGTGACGGCACCCCGCTGCGCTACATGGACAAGCCCAGCAAGGACGGCGGCTCGGCCGACTACTGGTCCTCCGGCGTCGGCGACGAGGACGTGCACTACTCGTCCGGTGTCGCCAACCACTTCTTCTACCTGCTGTCGGAGGGCAGCGGCCCGAAGACGATCAACGGGGTGTCCTACGACTCCCCGACGTCCGACGGCTCCACGGTCACTGGCATCGGCCGGGACAAGGCGCTGCAGATCTGGTACAAGGCGCTGACCACGTACATGACGTCCACGACCGACTACAAGGCCGCCCGCAAGGCGACCCTGGACGCGGCGTCCGACCTGTACGGCGCCGACAGCGCCGAGTCCACCGCGGTGGCCGCCGCCTGGACCGGGCTCAACGTCGCCTGATCCGAGGACAGACAGCCGGGCGGCCCCCAGGAGGAAGACATTCCGGGGGGCCGCCCTACCCTTGGGTGCCATGTCTTTGGCAGACTTCACCTACGAGCCGGTCGGCGCGACCCGCGAGGACCTCACCGCCTGCCCGCCCGGCTTCCACCCCCTACATGTGCGCACGCGCATCGGCGAGGGCGAGCAGGTGTTCCGCCGGGCCGCCGAAACGCTCTTCACCTGGGAGATGCACCGCGCGCTGGGCGTGGGCATCGACGCGGGCGCCGACCGCGCGGCCCCCGGCGTCGACGTCACGGTCACCCTGGCCGGCCTGGTCAAGGCACCCTGCCGCGTCGTATGGACGGTGACGGAACCCCGCCGGGCCGGCTGGGCGTACGGCACCCTGGAGGGCCATCCGGAGTGCGGCGAGGAGGCGTTCGTGGTCGACCGCACCGGCGACGGCACGGTCTGGCTGACCGTCGCGGCCTTCAGCCGACCCCACGCGTGGTACGCCCGCGCGGGCGGCCCGGCAACCCGCGCCCTCCAACAGGCATACGCACGCCGCTGCGGAACCGTACTGAGAAAGCTCACCGGCGAGAACACCTGACCACCCCCAAAGGGGCGCGGGGAACTGCGCAACCAACCACGACGTACCCGCACCCAAAAACCCCACGCAACCCACCCATAGGGGCGCGGGGAACTGCGCACCCCCCCACGACATACCCGCACCCAAAAACCCAGCGCAACCCACCATAGGGGCGCGGGGAACTGCGCAACCCCCCACATCCAACCCGCGGCCAGCGCACCGCGTGCCAGGACCAGCGCAGGTTGCGCGCCAGATCGCTCAGGGGCCGGACGATCCGCGATCCCCGAACGCCCCCCGGGCCCCGGACGTGTCCCGACCGGTCCGGATCCGGCCATATCCGCGCGCGTACGCCAAGGGCGTCGTGCCGTGCGCGAACGGGCCGTCGGCCGAACTCCCCTGGGTACTAGGGGTGTTGGCGGCGCCGCAGCGCCCGCAGAACCGCTCCCACCGGGCGGGGCCGACCCTGTGCGCGGACATACGCGCGAGTAGTTAACCAAAGTGCCGGATTGCTCACCCGAATAGGGTGGGAAGGCTCCTGCGGTACGCCCCGCAGGCGCACCGCAGCCACCCCGCAGGACCCACCTCCCCACAGCCATCCGCCCACACACCCACGTTGACGCGGACAGGAGCGGTCATGCCCGCCACACATCATTCGTCACCATCCCCGGCCAGCAGCAGGAACGGCTTGACGGACGGGCCGCCGGAGCGAACGGCCGCTCCCGTGACACCGACGGGTCGCGGCGGCACCCGGCCGCCCTCCCGGGAGCGGCCCCCCAGCGGGAACACCGACAGGGACACCAGGGGAGACACCGGCGGGGACACCGCCGTCGGCCGCATACCCGTCCTCGACGTCCGCCCGGTGGTCCAGGGCGGACGCCGGCCCGCGAAGGCGGTCGTCGGGGAGACGTTCCAGGTGTCCGCGACCGTGTTCCGCGAGGGCCATGACGCGCTGGGCGCCAATGTGGTGCTGTGCGATCCGCAGGGCCGGCCCGGCCCATGGACCCCG